>NZ_SIJC01000010.1 GCF_010078385.1 Chengkuizengella sediminis | reverse complement strand
CAAGATGAGATTTCCCAATTTAGTAAGACCCCTTGAAGACGACGAGGTTGATAGGTTCGGGGTGGAAGTGCAGCAATGCATGGAGCTGACGAATACTAATCGGTCGAGGGCTTATCCAAATGAAATTCCAAGCTTTTCTTTGTTTCGCATCTAGTTTTCAGGGAATAATACCTGAAGATGATTGATTTGACTTATTGGAGAGATACCCAAGTGGCTATAAGGGGCTCCTCTGCTAAGGGAGTAGTCGTGTAATGCGTGCGTGGGTTCGAATCCCACTCTCTCCGCCAGATCAAAATCAATAGGGCGGTGTAGCTCAGCTGGCTAGAGCGTACGGTTCATACCCGTGAGGTCGGGGGTTCGATCCCCTCCGCCGCCACCAAAAAAGTACTTGATAAAGTGGAAAGACCATGATAATATAGTAAAAGTCTTGTCAAAATGATAAGGACGCTTAGCTCAGCTGGGAGAGCATCTGCCTTACAAGCAGAGGGTCGGCGGTTCGATCCCGTCAGCGTCCACCATACGCCGTTGTAGCTCAACTGGTAGAGCAACTGACTTGTAATCAGTAGGTTGGGGGTTCAAGTCCTCTCGACGGCACCACTTTAAATTAGGAGCTGTGGTGTAGAGGCCTAACATGCCTGCCTGTCACGCAGGAGATCGCGGGTTCGAATCCCGTCAGCTCCGCCATTTAAAATATAATAAGGGATGATGAACCCATAGGGTTCGTTGGAGCATAAGCTTCGGAAGGATTGCATCGCAGTCTCGCACGAAGTAAGAGTATCCCGTCAGCTCCGCATCACAATCATTATAGTAAGGCTCGATAGCTCAGTCGGTAGAGCAGAGGACTGAAAATCCTCGTGTCGGCAGTTCGATTCTGTCTCGAGCCACCATTTTCAACTGAATATTAGTTGTGGAGGATTAGCGAAGTGGCCAAACGCAGCAGACTGTAAATCTGTTCCCATCGGGTTCGGTGGTTCGAATCCATCATCCTCCACCATTTTGAGAGCCATTAGCTCAGTCGGTAGAGCACCTGACTTTTAATCAGGGTGTCGAAGGTTCGAATCCTTCATGGCTCACCATTTATTTCAAATCAACTTCCAATTGGAAGTTTTTTTTGTATATTTAAATAAAGATGTTGTATTACTTTTTTTGAAGCAGGTTGCTGCTCTTAGTAGAATAAAATAGCATGTTGACCAATCCATCCTACATAAATATCTATATGAAGTGTGAAATATGTTTTTGTTAAACATATTTATTTATGTGCAAGGGAGGGAGTTTGATGAGCGCAATTATTGGGTTAGATATAGGTAGAAGTTACGTAAAATCATATACAGGATCTAAAATATTTCATTTTCCTGCGATTATTGGAGAATGGAGAGAACGTAAATTAATAACTGATTATGGTGAGAATGCGATTGAATGTAGATTTAATGATGAGAGATTTTTCGTCGGTACGTTGGCGCAAAATGAATCAGATTTTTGTAGAAATATGATGACAGAGAATAAATCTCATGATGATGCACGTTTGTTAGCTTTAATATCCATTCATAAAGCAGCACTATCTGAAAATATCACAGTTGTTACAGGTTTACCCGTAGCACAACATAACGAGTTAAATAAGAAGGAATTACAGGATTTATTAATTGGTTACTGGGAAATTGAAGTAAACGGCATTCTGAGGAATTTTCATATTTCAAATGTGAAAGTAGCTGTAGAAGGTGGTGCTGCTTTTTGGTCGTCACCTAAAGACGGTTTAATCAGAGTTATTGATGGTGGAAGTAAAACGATTAATTATGTAACAATGATCAATCGACGTTATGTTGATCGTGAATCCGGATCCCTTCCTTTTGGGTTTGGCACGAATAAATCTGACAATCATAAAGAGCTTGCAAATCGAATAGCGGGTGAAGTAAGTAAGAAGTGGGGAGATCACGACGAAGTATGGGTTGTTGGCGGGTGTGCGCGGGAGTTAACAGGCTTGTTACAACCGTACTTTCCTAATGCCAAACCATTACAAAATCCCTTATATGCAAATGCAATTGGCTATTATCGCATAGGAAAATCGGTGGAATCATGAGTTATAAAAGAAAAACAGTTTATTTTAATATGGAAAATGAAAAACAAAAAGAGCTGTACGAATGGTGCACTAGTGAACGTTATAATTTTAGTATGTTTATAAGAAATTTATTATCCATGTATAAGGATAATAAAGTATTGATAGAAAATAAATCTGTGAATGACCTTTCAGTTTTACAGCCCACAGAAGAAGATAAAATGTATATGAATGATATTCTGTAACCAGAAATTATATAAGTATATTTTATAAATTAACTTTATCACTTTATCTAAATAAATATTGAAATGTTAACCAGTAGTTGACACTTAGCTGAAAAATATGATAACATCAACTAGCATCATAAATTTAGAGCAATAACTTTATAACATGCGCGTGTGGCGGAATTGGCAGACGCACTAGACTTAGGATCTAGCGTTTTACGACGTGGGGGTTCGACTCCCTTCACGCGCACCACTCGAACAAAATTCACCGATAGGTGATTTTTTTTATTTCTCCATTAAACACCCAATACTCCTCTTTAGCGAATAATCCCTTTCATTTTTGGACAAGTTTTTTGAATTCATACATAATTAATATGGATGTAATTTATATTACAGATAAATGTAATAACTATCTGGTATATTCACTTTAGAAAAGAAAATATCCTTTGCGGAAAAAGGTGTGAAAATAAATGAAACAATATGATCTAATTGTCATTGGAGGCGGAGCAGGTGGTTTAACTGCAGCAGCAGGTGGTGCAAATTTTGGGGCAAAAGTTGCTTTAATCAACAAAGGTTCATTAGGTGGAGATTGTCTATGGACTGGATGTGTACCTACAAAATCATTAATTCAATCGGCTAAAATTATACAGACAGCAAAAAAAGCCAGTATTTTTGACCTGGAAGTTAATGGTCTGCCAAATTTTAAGGTGGCAAAAGACCGTTTAAATCAATCTATTTCAACAATTCAGAAACATGATGATGATCAACGGTTTATTGACATGGGGATTGATGTGTACCATGGGTCTGCATCATTTAAAAATGCAAACGAAGTGAACATTGAAGGACAAACATCGATACGAGGTAAACGGATTGTAATTGCTACAGGTTCGAGACCTATGATTCCACCTATCGAGGGAATAAAAGAAACAGGATTCCTAACAAATGAAACCGCTATACAATTAGATAAACAACCTAAGTCGTTACTAGTTGTTGGTGGAGGACCCATCGGACTAGAATTTGCACAATCGTTTACTAGGTTTGGAACCAAGGTAACCATAGTAGAAATGGGTATTTCTATTTTAGGCAAGGAAGATTCAGACCTTGTTCCCTATGTAATTAAATCGTTAGAAAAAGAAGGAGTTCAATTCATTACGGGTGCGAAAGTTTTAAAAACAGAGAAAACTGACTTTGGGAAACAAGTAACAATTGAACATAACAATCAAAAGAAAATCCTGCAATTTGATGAGGTTTTATTGGCTTCAGGTCGTGTTCCAAATTCTGATAAATTAGAGCTCGAAAATGCAGCTATCAACTCAAATAAAGGTTACGTTACAGTAAATCAAAAATTGCAGACAAATGTCCCTCATATATATGCTATTGGAGATGTGAATGGATATTATCCTTTTACTCATAAAGCTGGTTACGAAGGAAAACTAGTGGTTTCCAATGCTGTATTTGGTTTGAAGCGAAATGTTAATTACTCAAATCTCCCTTGGGTTACTTACACTGATCCTGAATTATTCCATTTAGGATTAACAGAGGAAGAAGCGAGAAAAACAGGGAAAGAGATTAAAGTTTACAAAACAACGCTAGATGATGTGGATCGGTTTGTATCCGATCATGAAACGAAGGGTTTAATAAAAATAATTACAGATAAAAAAGGTGTTATTTTAGGGGCACATGCAGTTGGTCCAGGAGCAGGAGATTTCATGCAAGAGGTTGTTTTTGCAAAACAGTATGGTCATAAAATTGGCTCCATATCCAATGTCATTCATCCTTATCCAACACATGTTGGAGGCGTTCAGAGAACAGCGGATTTATACTGGAGAGAAAAGCTAGCTTCAAGCTCAATCACAAATATTTTGAAAAAGTATGTGAAATGGTTTAGGTGAGAGGAGGGTGTTATTATCATGCAGAATCGTAGTATCAAAAAAATATTATTATTTGGTCTATTTATCTCTGTTGGAATTACCATTTTATTTGTCTTTGATCTTCGTCGATTTACTCCAGAAAATATAAGGGATTTTATTTTATCTTTTGGAGTATGGGCGCCTTTATTATATATATTTCTTTATACAGTTCGACCTTTAGTTTTTTTCCCAGCCATCGTTTTAACTTTATCTGGGGGATATACTTTCGGTCCGTGGTGGGGTACGTTATACGACTTAATTGGGGCCACGCTTGGAGCCTGCTTGGCTTTTATCATTGCACGAGCTTTGGGAAGAGAAACCGTAGAACGTTGGCTAGGTGATAAAATGAAAAAGATGGATAATATTTCAGAGGAAAAAGGATTTCGAACTATTTTGTTTATTCGACTAGTTCCTTTGGTTCCTTTTGATGTAATAAATTATGGAGCAGGTCTATCCAAGGTGAAATTAAAAGACTATGCACTGGCTACTTTAATTGGAATTATACCTGGAGCATTTGCTTATAATTATTTGGGTGCTTCCTTTCATAATTTTTCATCACAATTTTATTTTGCAATCACATTAGTGCTAATTTTAATGCTGATTCCAACCGTATATAAATGGACAAAAAAAAGAAAAAGAAATTTAACGAATATTTAAGGATAGAAAAGGGGTTGTTATTTTTGAAAAAATTAATCATTACTGTATTAAGTTTACTTCTGATTGTTTTAGCAGGATGTGGAGTTCAACAAGAGCAAGCACAAGAAGGCACCTCTTTAAACCTATTAGAAACAGACTGGGAAACGATTTTAGATGAGGCTGAGGGACAAACGGTTAATTTTCATATGTGGGGTGGTGACGATCGCTATAATCGTTACATTGATGAATGGGTTACCCCTAAATTAAAAGAAGAAACAGGAGTAATATTAAATCGAGTTGCGATTACAGATACGAAAGATGTCATCAATAAATTGCAAAATGAACAATCTGTAAATAAAACAGATGGAACTGTAGATATCATTTGGATAAATGGTGAGAACTTTAAACTTGCAAAAGATAATGGATTGTTATGGGGCTCATTTGCTTCACAGTTGCCTAATGTGAATCAATATGTAGATATCAATGCTCCTGACATTCAACTTGATTTTGGTGAAAATACAGAAGGGTTGGAAGTCCCTTGGGGAAAAGCGCAATTTGTTTTTATATATGATGAGACAAAAATATCACACCCGCCTAAATCAATGAAGGAGCTGGGAGAATGGATCAAACAAAACCCAGGAAAATTCACTTATCCCGCTCCACCAGATTTTACGGGGAGTGCATTTGTAAGACAAGCGTTATATGAAACTACAGGCGGTTATGAACAGTATTTAAATTCTGAAAATGTAAAGGAATGGGACTACACTCCTTTATGGGATTATTTAAATGAAATTGAATCGAATTTATGGCGAGGAGGAGAAACCTACCCTGAGAGTTTAGCCAAGTTAGATCAACTTTTTAGCAATGGGGAAGTTTGGATGACGATGGCTTATGATCCAGGAAAAGCATCTAGTCAAATTGAAAAAGGCGTTTTTCCTGAGACAACACGTACTTTTGTTTTAGAAGGAGGTACACTATCTAATACACATTATTTGTCTATTCCTTTTAATTCTGAGCATCAAGCAGGAGCGATGGCTGCCATTAATTATTTATTGTCACCTGAGGCACAGTTTTCAAAGATGAATCCAGAGCACTGGGGAGAAGGCATGTCATTAGATCCTTCTAAACTTTCCAATGAAGATCGTGAGCAGCTAAAATCGTTGGATCTTGGCATCGCTACTTTACCAGCTGAAGAACTAGCTAATTTTAAAGTACCAGAAATACCAGCGAACTATGTAAAATGGTTAGAGGAAGGCTGGTTTGAATATGTGGCAAAAAGGTAATCCATATCTATATGTGTTACCTGCTGTATTTTTTATGATTATATTTTTTTTCGGAGGGATACTGCAGGGATTGCTTCAAAGTTTTGGTGTATCGATGCTTCATCATGATACACAGTTTTCATTCACAGCTTATCAGAAATTAATTCAATCTGTGGACTTCTGGCTATCCCTTATCCTTACTTTTAAAATTGCCTTTTTATCGACTTTATTTTCGGCTATGTTTGGTATGATTTTTGCGTTTATTTTATTTATAATATCTTTAAAAGCACATACGGGAACAAGTTTTACTTTTTTTTATCGAATATTTCAATATCCTTTAGTGATACCTCATCTAGCTGCAGGTTATTTATTTTTGCTGTTGCTGATGCAGAGTGGGTGGATTTCTAGAATGAGTTATCATTTAGGATGGATTGAAGAGATTCATCAGTTTCCTATCCTTGTGAACGATACTTTTGGTTGGGGAATCATTTTAGCTTATTCTTGGAAAGAAGCACCCTTTATAACATTAATGGTTTATCCTGTTTTGTTAAGAATCCATAAATCATGGTATGAAGTTGCAAAATTATATGGTTCAAATATGAATGAATTTATTAAAAATATCGCACTCCCACTAGTTTTACCTGCTTGGTTATCATCCATATTTATTGTATTTGCATTTACATTTTCAGCCTTTGAAATTCCTTATTTATTAGGAGTGACCTATCCACAGTTGCTTCCTGTTTACTCTTTTGAATTATTTATGAATGGTGGATGGGAGGAACGTTCACAATCTTTAGCATTAAATATTATTTTGGCTTTTGTTACAGCGATTTTGGGATTGATATCCTATAAATTAAGCAAACGTTGGTTATCTAGGGAAAGGAGGGGATGGGAATAAGGCTAAAAAATGGTTGGCAGATTCTTATGTTTCTTTTTTTAATCTTGTTTTCTATCCCAGTAGTCCCGCTTGTAATCACTAGTTTTTCTGCAGGATGGAGATGGCCTGAATTTTTACCAAATCAGCTTAGTTTGAGAGCTTGGGAATATGTTTTCTCACCTTATGCTAGCACGTGGGAAGCGATTGGAAATAGTGTATTTATAGCAATGATGGTAACTTTAATCAATATTCTTCTTTGTTTACCAGCGGCAAATGTAATCGCTAGAATGAATTTTAAAGGGAAAATATGGATTGAAGGTATATTATACGCTCCATTAATTATACCGCCCTTCATAACCGTGATGGGAATCCATCTCACCTTCATTCATTTAGGTTTTACAGAATCTCTTTTGGGTGTAATTATCGCTCATATAGCACCAACCATGCCATATATGTTAAGAGCATTAATCATTAGTTATCAAACGTTAGGATTCCAATGGGAGGAGCAAGCAAGAATGTTGGGTGCAGGAAGGTTGAATCGGCTTCGAATTGTTTTGCTGCCACACATACTCCCAGGTATCGTAGCAGGGTCTAGTCTGACGATTCTTGTTTCATTAAGTCAGTATCTAATTACCTTTCTTATAGGTGGGGGTCATGTTGTTACACTACCTATCATTTTGTTTCCATTTATCAGTGGTGGGGATATAGCCATAGGCTCTGCGTATACTATCATATTCGGTGGTCTTGCTCTGTTATCTCTTTGGATGATGAACGCGTTATTAAAACGATATTATAAAGCTCGTATCATCTTTACAGGTTAATTGTATTTTATGATTATATTTTATCGATTTTGGAGGATATAAATGGGGAATTTAGTGATTAGTAGCATTAAGAAAAAGTTTCATAATCATCATGGAGATTTGAGTCAAAATCCCTCTTTTCAATTATATCCTATCGATCTAACGATTCAGGAAGGTGAATTTTTTGGAATTTTAGGACCTTCAGGTTGTGGAAAAACAACGTTTCTTAAATGTATAGCGGGGTTAATTTTTCCGGACTCAGGGGATGTGTTGTTAGGAAAGAAAAATTTAACGTATGTCCCTCCAGAGAAAAGACAGTTTTCGATGGTGTTTCAACAGCCATTATTATTTCCTCATTTGAGGGTGATTGATAATGTTGCTTTTGGTTTAAAAATGCAGGGGATAAATAAAAAAGTGCGGTTAAATAAAGCAAAAGAAATGCTGCAAGCGGTTGGATTATCTGGGTATGAATTAAGACATCCCTCTGAATTAAGTGGAGGGCAGCAGCAGAGAGTTTCTTTAGCAAGAGCTATCATCATGAATCCTAAAGTATTATTTTTAGATGAACCATTTAGTGCATTAGATCCAGATTTACGAGAAGAAATGCGAGAGTTGGTAAAACAGCTTCATCAAACGTATAAGGTGACGGTATTGATGGTTACACATGACAGAGAGGAAGCCTTTCAATTAGCTGATCGACTTGCCATAATGGATGAGGGTAAAGTCCTACAAGTAGGGACTCCAAAAATCTGTTATGAAGAACCTGAGAATATTAAAATAGCGCAGTTCTTAGGCTCAAAGAATATGATAGAAGGTGAAGTTTTAAAAAGTAAATTTATAGGAAAATATTTTGAAACATCTTTTGAGTATGATGATTTTAATAGTAATAAAGGCTGGCTGATCATTCGTCCTGAATTATTCAAGCGCACTGAATCGGAAACTGAGGATCAAGATATACAGAACTTTAAAGGGAGAATAAAAGAAGTATCTTATCGCTCTGGTTTTGTTCATTATAAAGTCAATGTAAAAGGACAATCCCTTTATGTAATTGAACCAAATCAATCTGATTTACCTGAGGTGAATGAACAGGTAACCTTGCAACTAAATATGAAAAAAGTACACTTTATCCCGCAAAATGAGGAATAGATGATGAAGATGGGGGATAGGGTTCAATAATAAGTGTGAGGAGTGAGAGACGGATGTTAGATACACATGCTCGTCATGTTGTGCAGCCATTTATAAAACGAACAGCTATATCACTTTTAAACATAGGATTAACAGCCAATCAAGTCACATGGATTGCATTTCTTATCGGAGTTAGTACTGGTATTTTTATATATTTTAATGATTTGATTATTGCTGTTATTTTGCTTTGGATCTCTGGATTTTTAGATGCAGTGGATGGTTCGATGGCTCGTGAGCAGAAAAAGACAACAGCTTGGGGTACGGTCATGGATATTACCTTTGATCGAATAGTAGAGCTTTCTGTGATCATTGGATTAGCCGTAACTTTTCCAGAAGCACAGCTTGTTTTATTGCTATTAACCGCATCGATTGTATTTTCGATGACCGTATTTTTAACCGTTGGGGCATTATCAGAGAAAAAAGGAATTAAATCTTTTTATTATCAAGCAGGATTAGCTGAACGTACAGAAGGGTTTATTTTACTATCACTCATGATTTTATTAAATAACTGGCTGATATGGATTACGCTTCTGTTTTTTATCGTTGAAATGATTACGGCATTGCAAAGATTGTTAGAGGCAAGAAAGATTCTGAAGGATTAAGCATTAGATAGATAAAAGTAATAGCACAATTATACTAAAGGCCGTCTTTAGACGGTTTTCTTTCTTTTTTCTAGACCAATGACCATAAAAGTAGTAAATTTATATAATAAAGAAATTAAATCTAAGTTAATTGTTGATTTGAGAAGTATATTTTAAGTCAGCTTTATTGTATAACGTAAGAGTCACCGATTAGTAATTTTCTTAGTATGTTAATGTAATAGGAGTTGAAGGGATTTAGACATGGATAAAGTAAAAAAATGGCTTGCTGTGTTACTTGGGAAACGTATTTTTAAAACTGGATTATCCGTTTTTATAACGGCAACCATTTGTGAATTATTAAATTGGCCAGTATTGTTTGCAATCATTGCTGCAATCGTAACGATTGAACCTACAGTGAATGCATCGATTCAAAAAGGAAAAATTCGTTTACCAGCTGCTGCTATGGGGGCTGGTGTTGCTATGTTTTTTGACTATACACTGGGACAAACCCCAATCTCTTATGCATTAGCAGCATTCATTACGATATTATTATGCCATAAGTTTCGTTGGGACGATGCAATTATCGTCGCTACTTTAACAGCTGTAAATATGATAGCCATAACTGAAAATGATTTTCTTGTTAGCTTTGTAACAAGGGTGGGTACCACTTCGGTCGGTATTATCACCTCTATTGTGGTAAACTTTTTTGTGCTTCCACCCAATTTTATGGGACAAATATCCAAGGCCAAAACAAATTTAATGAGTGACACTAAAAATTTGCTTGATAAAATTATTTCTTTTCAATTGGATCAAAAAGGAAATCAAGAAGATCTGGAAAACTCACTTACGTCTCTACAGAAACGGTTAGATCATACAATTAAATTAATTGAATATCAGAAGGAAGAATATCGCTATCATCGTTTTAAAAACACAGAGTATAAACTATTAAAACGAATACAGACAAAGTTAAAATTATTAGATAAAATAAATCATCATGTTTACGATATGTTGTATTTAACATCAGAGGATCGATGTATGCATACAAACGATAAAGATATATTAAAGAAAGCATGGTTTGATATATCTATATATTTTGACTGGGAACACAAAAATACGGCGAAGAATTTTGAAATTCATCAAAATATATCAGCGCTCTTTTATTTATTACACAGACAAATTGATGTTGAACAAACAGAAGATTATATGGATAAAAGCAGTTCCATTGCATATGAATTATTAGCGATACATTCTTTAATTTGTAAAAGGTCATTTTTGAAACCAACCCAGTAATAAGCAAATGAGAATGCTCATATTATCACTTGGTTAATAAAATTAATCTTCTAAAATAAAAAATGGATATCAATATTTAGTGAGGTATATTAAGAGGGAAAGTTAATAACATTCGAGTGTTGTAGTCACTTTTTATAAGTTAAGTTATCGTTTTTAAGACCAAAATAAGTGATTTTGTCCAATGGAAAATTGAGGGAATAGTATTCCATTGGACATGTGAAACAAAGTGTTAAAACGTAAAGTAAATATATAAAATTATATTTACATGTCATCAATATTAACATCATTTCTTGAAAAATGCACTGCATCAGACTAAAATTCCCAAAAAAAACTATAAATTAACACAAAGCGTTACATAACATAACATATTTTAAGAAGGTGAATAGTGTTTTGAATGAATGTAAGATGACTTAGGAGATTGTATCAATTTTTATGAATTGGGATCGTATGAGCCAAGCTTATTTCGGAAAAACTAACGATCATTGACATGTAAGAGGATGTGGTCGTAATTTTAATTTATCTAATCCCATTTATCGTGGCTTTTGGAACGGTTTACGCATTGGTACCTGTAATGAAAGATACAGCCGTAAAAATAAAGTTTGTGGATCGTCCGAATAAAAGAAAAATACATCATACCCCGATTCCTTTAATGGGTGGTGTGATCATTTATCTCGGTTGTATATGTTCTATGTTGATTTTTGATGGATTTTCCACAAGGACATTAACATTGCTCATTGGAGGGACGATGTTACTGTTCACGGGATTAATAGATGATTGGTATAAAACAAAAGGCTTAGATTTTCCTATACTGCCTAGAATCATTGTTTATGTATTAGCAGCGTCTGTTCCAATTTATTATGGGTTAGAAATTAAAGGAATAACGAATATAACAGGTCAAGGGATGATATTTTTCCCTAGCTGGATTAGTTGGGTAGTAACGATCCTTTGGGTTTTTTGTATTACAAATATGGTGAATTTTATTGATGGGGTTGACGGTTTAGCAACGGGGATAGTGACTATATCTGCTTGTACTTTATTTGTAGTTTCAATGTTAAAAGATCAGCAGGGATCAGCGATCATGGCAATCATACTTGTTGCATGTTGTTTAGCTTTTCTTGCATATAATTTTTACCCTGCGAAAATATTTATGGGTGATGCTGGTGCAATTTTTTTAGGATATGCACTTGCGATTCTCTCTTTGGATGGGGCATTAAAAAGTGCGACAGTGGTATCTATTGTTGTGTCTGTGTTTGCAATCGGAGTTCCAATATTTGATACGATTTTTGTATTAATTAGAAGAATAATTCAGAATAAAGGTTTACATAAAGCAGATAATCTTCATACACATCACAGCTTGATGAAATGGGGACTTACTCAAACTCAAACAGTCTCTTTTTTATATTTAATCGGTGTTGTGTTTTCATTGGTGTCCATTATTATATTTCTTATTTTTAAATAACCAATTTATGTATGAAAGGTTTTCTGTGAAAAAAATAAATTGACAACATTCTTGTTTCAGTGTTAAGGTTATATAGAATTTTTAATATGAAATTTTTAGAAAAGGAGGGTTTTTAATGAACTACATGACAATGTTATTTCAAAAGATTGATTTTAGAGTTGATTTTAGAACATATCATATCGATTTAGAGACCTCTCCATCGGTGGATTTATTTTAAAAAATAATCCATTTCATTTACATAAACGATGGCACAGGTCATATCTGATCTGTGCCTTTTTATTTTCTTTTATGAAAAAAGGCACTATCATTCATTGATATTGCCTTTTTTGTTTTCTTAAAAGTGAAAATATAACAAAAATTAGTATAAATTTCATATGAAAATTTCTGATATTTTTAATGGAGGTGAGGTTTATTGGAAAAAATAACTTGAAAAAGGACATTTGTATGATAACATATATACAAACACATGTTCGTTAAAATATTTAATTATTTATGAAAGGGGGAGAAAGTTTGTTTTCAGTATTAGTCAAATTAAGCTGGTTCTTTAAAAGGCATTGGATTCGTTATAGTATAGCTATTTTTTTACTCATCTTAGTAGGTGTATTGGAAATCATTCCACCAAAAATGTTAGGAATAGCCATAGATTACATACAGAATGGCTCGCTAACTTTTAATAAATTGCTTGATATAATTTTGATATTAGGCGGATTGGCACTTATTATCTATGTGATTACCTACGTATGGATGTATCAATTGTTTGGTGGTTCATTTCTTGTTGAACGTACAAAACGCTCTAGACTCATGAAGCATTTATTGAAAATGACACCTACTTTTTATGAAAAAAACAAAACCGGGGATTTGATGGCTAGAGCTACGAATGATTTAAAGGCGATATCCATGACAGCAGGATTTGGTGTTTTGACACTTGTAGATTCATCGATTTATGCCTCTGTTATATTATTGTCTATGGGTTTTATGATTAGTTGGAAGCTAACATTTGCAGCCATTATCCCGTTGCCGCTAATGGCGTTGGCAATGAATAAATACGGTAAAGTTTTGCATGAAAGATTTACAGAAGCTCAAAATTCATTCGGTGAGATGAATGACCAAGTGCTTGAATCCATTGCGGGTGTTCGCGTAGTTCGGGCTTATGTGCAGGAGAGAGCGGATCAAGGAAGATTTGCAGCAGCTACAACAGATGTTTACAACAAAAATATATCGGTAGCAAAGGTTGATTCATTGTTTGAACCGACTATTAAAATTTTGGTAGGGTGCAGTTATTTAATTGGGTTAGGTTACGGAAGTTATCTTGTATTTCATAATGAGCTTACATTAGGGGAACTTGTCACTTTCAACATCTATTTAGGAATGATGATCTGGCCTATGTTTGCCATTGGTGAATTGATCAATGTGATGCAGCGTGGAAATGCATCTTTGGATCGCGTAAGTGAAACACTTTCGTATGAGCCAGATATTAAGGAGAAGGAACAAACGATAAGAGTGATGACTGCTAAGGATATTCAATTTAAAAATGTCACTTTTAGATACCCATCTTCAACATTTGATAACTTAAAAGATGTATCATTTACACTTGGGCGTGGTGAAACACTTGGAATTGTAGGTAAAACAGGTAGTGGTAAAACCACTCTGTTAAAGCAGTTGCTACGTGAATATCCTCTTGGAAAAGGCAATATTACAATTACCGATACCTTCATTGATGATATGTCACTTCATGATTTAGGAAAATGGATCGGGTATGTGCCACAAGAACAAATTTTATTTTCAAAAACCGTTCGCGAAAATATTTTGTTTGGAAAAAATGATGCAGACGAACGTGACATTGAAAAGGCATTGGAGCTCGCGTCGTTAAAAAAAGACCTAAATACTTTTCCTGATGGATTAAAAACATTAGTTGGAGAAAAGGGTGTGGCCTTATCAGGTGGCCAAAAGCAAAGAGTTTCCATAGCTAGAGCGATTATTGCTAATCCAGAGATTCTAATTCTTGATGATGCATTATCTGCTGTAGATGGCAAAACGGAAGCAAGAATTATAAGTAATTTACAAAGAGAACGAAAAGGAAAAACAACGCTCATATCTACACATCGTTTATCAGCTATACAGCATGCGGACTGCATTATTGTACTTGATAACGGAGAGATTGTACAACGAGGAACACACGAACAATTAGTTAAAGAAGATGGTTGGTATAAGGAGCAGTACGAACGTCAGCAACTTGAGGACGTGGAATAGGAAGAGGTGAAAATGTGAGTACTGGAAAAAGATTGTTTGCTTATGCATTAAAGTTTAAAAAAACGATTATATTGGCTTTGTTAATGTTATCTGTAGCGGTAGTGGCTGAATTGTCAGGTCCTTTAATTGCGAAGCAGATGATTGATAAACACATTCTAGGAATTGAATATCAATGGTATGAAACTTCAGTAAAAGATGAATATTCAGTTCAATATGAAGGTCATTGGTACAAACGAAGTGATCATTTTGAAGGAATCGAAGAAAAAGGTTCAGAAATTCGAGTGCTTCAAGTGGAAAGAGATTATTATTTTATACCTGAATCCATTTTATTTGATGGGAGCAGAAGTGTTGAAAACAATACATTAACAATTACGAAGGGTGAAGAAATAACAACTTATCCTGCTGCAAAATTGACAGCGGCACAACTGTTTCAGTTTTATAAACCAGAAACAAAGAGCTTAATTCAATTAAGTGGTATTTATATGGTATTAATTTTGATTTCGGCTTTATTCCATTATGGTCAGACGTTTTTCCTGCAAAAATCAGCGAATCAGATCATTCAGAAAATGAGGTCAGATGTATTTGAGCATATTCAAAAGCTACCAGTTCAATATTTTGATCATCGACCTGCTGGTAAAATTGTATCTAGAGTAACGAATGATACTGAATCAATTAAAGAGTTGTTTGTGAATGTATTAGCGAGCTTTTTTACAAGTGCTGTATATATGATTGGGATATTTGGTTTTGTATTTATTTTAGATCATAAACTTGCTTTTATTACTTTAATTGTTATTCCAATATTGATGATTTGGATTGTTGTATATCGAAAATTTGCATCTAAGTATAACCACGTCATTAAATCTAGATTGAGTGAAATTAATGGAATGATTAATGAATCAATACAAGGGATGGCCATTATAAGAGCATTTCGTAGACAAAAGGAAACAACAGAGGAATTTGAATTTTTAAATGAGGAATATTTTAAACATCAAAACAAATTATTGAATTTAAACTCATTCACATCTCATAACTTAGTTAACCTATTAAGAAACGGCTCATATGTAGCAATAATTTGGTACTTTGGAGGTGCTTCATTAGGAGTTGGTACGGTTATTTCAGTAGGAGCTTTGTATGCTTTTGTTGATTATTTAAACCGTTTGTTCCAACCTATTACTGGGGTAGTGAACCAATTGGGTCATATGGAGGAAGCCATTGTTTCAAGTCAACGAGTATTTCAACTATTAGATGAAAAAGGAGAAACATTCTCTGATGGTCAAATGGAAAGATATCGTGGTCATGTCGCTTTTGACCAAGTGTCATTTGCTTATAAAGATGAAGATTATGTGTTGAGTAACATCTCATTTGAAGCAAAACCTGGAGAAACAATTGCACTTGTAGGACACACAGGCTCTGGGAAAAGTTCAATTATGAATTTGTTATTACGTTATTATGATATTCAGAAAGGGAAAATCAAAATTGATAGTCAAGATATATCTGAGCTTCCAAAACAGTTTATTAGACAGCATATGGCCATTGTATTACAGGAACCGTTTCTTTTCACAGGTACGATTGCATCTAATGTAAGTTTGAATGATCCATCTATAGATCGAGCAAAGGTTGAAAAAGCATTACAAGATGTTGGTGCAGATCAATTAATAAAAAATCTAGCAAAAGGTTATGACGAACCAGTAATTGAGAAAGGAAGTACGTTATCTGCGGGTCAACGTCAACTCATTTCCTTTGCAAGAGCGTTGGCATTTAATCCAGCGATTCTGATATTAGATGAAGCTACTGCAAATATTGATACAGAAACAGAAGCGATTATACAAAATGCATTAGACGTACTGAAGAAAGGAAGAACGACTTTTATTATTGCACATCGCCTTTCTACAATTAGAAATGCGGATCAAATCATTGTGTTAGATCATGGTGAGATTTTAGAAAAAGGAAGTCATGAACAATTAATGAAAAATAGAAGTAATTATTATCAAATGTATCAAATGCAGCAAGGAAAGAGGAAAACAGCTTCAGCAACGTAAAATTAAAATAGCTGCAGCGACATAAAAATGAAAAATAAGGAGAGATTTAAATTGAGTACATTATTAATTTTTATTATTGGTATGGTGAGTGGTGCAGGTTTAGTGGCAGGAAAAAATAGTAATGGTGGAGCGGATAGAAAAGTTTATATAAGGGAGTACTTTTCCTCTATGCCTTTTGATGGTGATGACCGCATTTGGAAACATGATTATTAGTGATAGGAAATTTGGTAATTGAACACTAATATATAAGGTATAGAGAATTAATTTGAAAAAGTGAAATATTCCGTTCAATATACCAATATACATGGTAGTGAAAGTAAATTCATTAAAAGGATGAATAGGAGGGGATTACCTATGAAAACTTGTAATGTAATTGCTCTGTTGCTTGTAATTATTGGTGGTTTGAATTGGTTGTTAGTTGGTATCTTTGAGTGGGATCTAGTTGCTGAATTGTTTGGAGGCATGGATTCAATATTCTCTAAAATTGTATACATTATTGTTGGATTAGCCGCGATTTATTCATTGTCTTTTTTCAACAAAATTTCTCAAGATTAAGATGGAAAATTAAGATTTACCTTACCTTATTTGTAATTGTAATTTTCTAAGCCTGCTTTTTTAAGCAGGTTTTTCATGGTACATAATAATATTACATTTAATGGGTATCATACTAAATGATTGAAAATTTTCTCGAAATGTCAGGAGGTACTTTTTCATGAAAACACTAAACGTGATTGCGTTACTTTTAGTTATTATAGGTGGATTAAATTGGTTGTTATTTGGGCTTTTTCAATGGGACCTAGTTGGAGGTCTCTTTGGTGGAATGGATTCAGGTCTTTCCCGAACAATATATGTCATTGTAGGAATTGCAGCGGTTTATTCTTTTAGCTTTTTTAACAATGTAACATACGCAAGGAATGAGTAATTCAGAAATTGTATTGAATTAAAAAAGACTTTCATTACTATCTGAGAGTCTTTTTTACATTTTCTTATCGTTTTTGTAGTTTTGTAACAGTATAAAGGGTGAAACTTAGTTTATCCATTGTCTTCTATTCCAAATTGAGTATTATTTTTAAACGTTTTTTGAGTTTCTTTTAATTCAAGTTTCGTACTGATGATTGCACCAACGAAAATGATAATTGCAGAGATTACAAAGGCAGTTATTAGTGATGTGAATGTTACTAATGGTCCTGCCACAGTTGATCCCAGCAATATTCCTCCGATGAACAATGGGGTCAAAATACCATTTGTTCTCCCAACGAATTTTTCATCCACCATTTTTATAATGACCATGCCTAGTATGGTTTGCCACATAGCTAATATAAAACCAGTTAAAAATCTCATCGTTGCAGTTAATATAGTCCAAACAGACAAAACTTCAACGATGAGTGAGATGGATAAAAAGCATAATCCACCTACAATCACGGTTTTCATATTTAATTTATTACCTAGTATAGAGGCTATTACACTTCCAAATAACATTCCTATACCAGCCACCATATAAAACCATTGAATACTTTCTTTTTCTAACCCTAGTCGATGAATAACGATAAAAACATCGAGCGGCTGTACAATCCCTGCACCCAATCCAATAAAAACAAATGCGATCGCAATAAGGCTTAAGTTTTTAGAGTTTTTCACATATTGAATGCCTTCCTTCATTTCTTTTACAAAATTAGAAGGCAAATAATCTTTTTCTTCTTTTTTAGAGTTTGGAAGAAACAATAAAGTAAAAGTAGAAACGAGAAAAGCAATTGTGATACAAATTAAAGAAGCAATGAGTCCTAACCAACTATATATTAATGTTCCAATGATGGGTCCAATGATGAGAAATAATGCTTGCAAACTTTGAATGATTCCAATGGCTGGTGCAATCATTTCGTCAGGAATATGTCTTTTAAACATAATAGAAGATGAGGGTTGCGAAACCTGACTTACAATACTAGACACAAGTGTAGCCAAAAAAATCACCTGCCAATTTCCGTTTGTTACAAAAAAGATAATGATTAAGATAGATAACGCACTAGCAAAATCACCATATACCATTGTTTTTTTAGGATTCCATCGGTCTGCTAATGCACCTCCTATAAAAGAAAATAAAAAAATAGGTGCATATTCAATAACAGTTAGAAGTGAAACGTAAATCGGATTATTATTAGTTAATTCCATCACAAAAAATAACAACGCAATGTTTCGAATCCAGATGGCACTTTGTTGAATCAAATCAGTTAAAACAATAATTTGAAAAACTCTGTTTTTTAATAAAATCAACATTAAAACCTCCTACAATCATAATTATTGTACTTACTAATAGTTTAGCTATATATAAAGTTAAGACATCTTAACTATTAATCAATAAAACGTTACATATCCACACTATAACCTTTCTTATTAATTTTAAATAATAGAATAGTTAACATAACTTTATAATTAACTCTCCTTAACTATTAGCTAAAAAAATTTAGTTTTCCTCTTTTTTTTGAATTTCAATAGCAATTTTATAAAGTTTTTCCTGTAAATCCACTAAATTTTCTAAATCCTTTTTATCTAATTTAGAATAATATTTTTGAATGAGATGTAATTCGAATTTTGACATCAAATTATTATACTCAATTCCTTTTTCGTCAAGATGGACAATGATTTCTCTTCGATTATTTATATTTATTTCTCTTTTTAAATATCCTTTTTTTTCTAGTTTATTGATAAGTTGTGTTGCTGCGCTTGGTGTGATGGAGAAATGTTTAGCAATCTCACTATTTGTCAAAGATTTTTTGTTTAGCAAATCTAATAAGATACTTTGTTTCGGAGTTAGATTAAGCACTTCTTTATCAACTAATTTGTGATATTCATCTAAAAATATAGAGTTTAGAGCGTCTGAAGAGGCTTTTATTTTTTTATAATAAAAAGCAGTAATGTCTTCCATAAAATTCACCTTTATCACTTTGATTATTAACAGTATAAAACATTTATAAAGGTTAAGCAATCTAAAATGTTAATTCAATTAAATAGTTTATGAATATCTAATTAGCTGTATGCAGTTTTGGAGAAGTATTTGTGAACCTATACAGGTTGGTATATTTACATTCTGAACGGTATAATAAAATGACTTAAAGTATGTTTATTTGAAGTATTTCTAATACACTTCAATGATTAGTTTATATAATGCTAAGGAGTCCATGTCATGAATTGGGATGAAATAAAAACTAAACTAGAGCAAATCTTAGATATACAATTTAAATGGGAAGTTTTACATAAAAACGAGTGGTTTATTGATGGCAATATTATAGAGGAAAATAATCAAATATATTTTTACTTATATTCTGAAGGCAACCATCATTATACCTTTTCAGTAAACCAAACATCCTTAACTCCCTCTGAGAAAAGTTTGATTGAAATGGCCATAGACACATGTCGATCAAATCAGGTTCAAACTGAATTAACAAGTGAGGAACAAAAACCCTATACTCTCCGTGATTGGATTATGAATCAGCTTCAGTACGGTTCGGATCATGAGAAACTGCCTGAATCATTATTACAAACGCCTCAACTATTAAAAAATAATATACCTATTTTGATACAAACGCATGTATCAGACCAAAATATAGGAACAGATGAAGAATTGTTCAGTTTATTGCAGTCTTTTTATGATTCTCATATTGTATTTGTCCCTCTTTCCAATAAAGAATACTTATTATTATGTTCTCTAGATTTAATAGAAGAGGAAATAGAAGAGCAGGGTAAGGACATAGAACAAGAAATGGAGGATTCTTTACAAGTTTTTAGTTCTAGTTTATATGAGATGTTGTTGAGTGAGTGGGTGGGTAAATGTCATATTGCAATACATTATCCTATAGTGCCAAGTGAATCAGTGTTACTTATTATTAAACAATTAAGAGAAATTATGGAGTTGGGTCAAAATTATTGTCAAAATGAGTACATATACTCCCCATGGAATCTATATTTAGAAGCATTATTGGATATATTACCGGATGAAGCGAGAAGACATTTTATTGAACGTGTATTTAAACAAGTTGATTTTGTTTTGGATGTAGAAATGAAAACGACCTTAGAGCAATTTTTTAATACAGGTTGTAATGTGAGTGAAACAGCAAAGAAATTATATATCCATCGCAATACATTAATTTACCGTTTAGATAAGTTTAAACAAGAAACTGGATTAGATGTAAGGGTTTTTAATCAGGCGGTATTAGTAAAGGTATCTTTATTGTTGTATAAAGTAACAAAACGACATTAATTATTTTGTACAACTTGCACATAGGCTTTTTTATCTTGCTAAGATACAATTATGGATATAATCATTGTCGAGGAGGAATTTTAACATGGCTGGTCTAAGTCTAAAAAACATTTATAAAATATATCCAAACTCTGAAACTCCATCTGTATCTGATTTTAATTTAGAAATCGCAGACAAAGAATTTTTGGTGCTGGTAGGTCCTTCTGGTTGCGGAAAATCTACTACACTTCGAATGATAGCAGGATTAGAAGAAATTTCTAAAGGTGAGTTGTATATTGGAGATCGATTGGTTAATGATGTTGCGCCAAAAGATCGTGATATTGCAATGGTGTTCCAATCCTATGCGTTGTATCCGCATATGACGGTTTATCAAAATATGGCATTTGGTTTGAAATTACGTAAAATGAAAAAGGCTGAAATAGAAGAGCGCGTTCGTGAAGCAGCAAAAACCTTAGATATTGAGCATTTATTAGAGCGTAAACCAAAAGCGTTATCAGGGGGGCAACGTCAACGTGTTGCTTTAGGTCGTGCTATTGTTCGTGAACCACAAGTGTTTTTAATGGACGAGCCCTTATCTAATCTTGATGCAAAACTCCGTGTACAAATGCGTACTGAAATTGGAAAACTGCATAAACGTTTAGAAACAACGTTTATTTATGTAACACATGATCAAACTGAAGCGATGACAATGGGAACTCGCATCGTTATTATGAAGGATGGTTTAGTTCAACAAGTAGATTCCCCTACACAAGTATATCATCATCCTATAAATATGTTTGTAGCTGGTTTTATCGGCTCGCCATCTATGAACTTTATTGAAGGGAAATTGGATGAAAAAGGAAAAGATGTACACTTCACAGCTGAAGGTGTGGATATTGTAATTCCTGAAGGAAAAGCTAAAACCCTTCGTGAAAAAGGTTACTTATTAAAAGATATTATACTAGGTGTACGTCCAGAAGATATTCATCAGGAACCTGTTTTCTTAGAAGCATCTCCGAATAGCATTATTAATGCACACATTGATGTCTCTGAAAACTTAGGACATGAAATGAACTTATACCTTTCTGGGCTTGGAAATAAGATGTTTGTTGCTCGTGTGGATGGTCGTGCTAACATTAAAGAAGGATCAAACATTCAACTTGCTTTTGATATGAACAAAATTCATATTTTTGATAAAGATACTGAATTAAATGTTTTTGAAAATTAAGATTTGATTCAAATTCTGTAAAGGTCAGCTTATGTTGCTGGCCTTTTTAACACTTTAAAAATTTATAAATTAAACTCTCCTCTGTTTTCTCCTTAGAGGCTCGCCAATCGGTGAGTTTTCTTTTATGTATAGGAAAGGTTAATTGGAAGTTCATATCTTGTTTTTTCAGATCATTTCCATTACGATGAAATTATATAAGTACGTGTTCAAAAAGTTTAGTTTTCAGCACCGAGAAGATTGTGCGATCAGAAGCCAGTGTTTTCGGGGCCCCCGAAAAGTATTAGGACTATACTCCAAAGCATTTCTTCACTTTTTGGGGTAAAGCAAGTGTAGAGATTGGTTACATGAGCACCGGACTTCAAATGTGAGTGCAATATTCGATGTCGAAATCACTTCCTCGCCCCACCTTCGTGATCACTACTTAAATCCAGTCACTTCCATGTGACTAACGTAGTACCAGCACGTCCTGTGCTGGCAAAAGTGGACTTTTTGAACAATCTCTATAAATTATGGGTGTCTAAAAGGAGAACATAATCATATGCCCAAAAAAGTAAAAGTAAAAGAATTAGTAAAAAAATTAGACTTGGAAGTTGTATGTGGGCAAGAAGGGTTAGATCGATACATAACGGTTGCAGATATATCGCGGCCAGGGTTGGTGATGGCAGGATTCTATGCGTATTATCCGAAGGAACGTGTTCAGATTTTAGGAATGACAGAATTAACTTATTTTAAAACTTTAAGTAATGAAGAAAGATTTCAAAGAATGCATGAAATTTGTCAAGATGAAACACCTTGTATTTTTATTACTCGTAAATTGGAAGCTCCAGAAGAATTAGAAGCTATTGCATCAGAGAAAAATATTCCAGTCATAAGAAGCTCCTACTCAACAACGATTTTGATTAGCAGAATAACAGGATTTTTAGAAAATAAATTAGCTCCTACAACAACGATTCACGGTGTATTAGTAGATGTTAATGGAGTAGGGATGTTAATAACAGGACATAGCGGGATTGGTAAAAGTGAAACTGCATTAGAATTAGTCAAGCGAGGTCATCGTTTAATTGCTGATGATGCGGTTGAAATTAGACAGACTGCTGACAATGATCTATACGGTAGTGCTCCTGATTTAATTAAACATCTGTTAGAAATTCGTGGTGTAGGCATTATTAACGTAATGACCTTATTTGGTGCTGGGGCCATTCGAAATATTAAAAAAATAACACTTGTAGTGAAGTTGGAAACATGGAATCAAGAAAAGCAATATGATCGTTTAGGTTTGGATGAAGAAACAACTCAAATTATTGATACCAAAGTTCCTCTTGTTACTATTCCAGTTAGGCCAGGTCGTAACCTTGCTGTTATCCTTGAAGTTGCAGCTATGAATTATCGTTTAAAACGTATGGGATATAATGCAGCAATGCAATTTACGAATAAATTAACTGAAACGATAGCTGATGAAGAAGACATTGATTAGTTTAAAATGAGGTTGTTCAAAAGAAATATAAGGAGGAAATTGCATGTTTTATGTTATTGATCCTGTCTTGTTTTCAATTGGTCCAATTGATGTGCATTGGTATGGGATTATATTAGGAAGTGCAGCTTTAGCGGGTTTATTACTAGCCATTTTAGAAGGTAAGAGGTTTAATTTGTCTCCTGACTTCTTTTTAGACTTACTGTTAATTGGAGTCCCATCTGCAATCGTTGGTGCAAGGTTATACTACGTTGCTTTTAAATGGGATAGTTATAAAAACGACCCGTTAGAAATTATCATGATTCAAAATGGTGGACTAGCTATCCATGGGGCTCTCATAGGTGCTGTCATCGGAGCCGCTATTTATTTTAAAGTGAAGCGAGTGAGTTTTTGGCGTATTGCAGATATATGTGCACCATCTTTAATTTTAGGACAAATGATTGGACGTTGGGGAAACTTTATGAATCAGGAGGCTCATGGTGGTCCAGTAGCTGAAACTTTTTTAAGAGATACACTTCATCTACCTGATTTTATTGTGAATCAAATGTACATAGAGGGTATATTTTATCACCCTACGTTTTTATATGAATCGATTTGGAACTTAGCTGGATTATTGTTATTATTCGTATTGCGTAGAAGACCATTTATGAAGTCTGGTGAAATGTTTTTCACTTATATTATGTGGTATTCATTAGGACGTTTCTTCATCGAAGGATTGCGTACGGATAGTTTAGCTTTTACAGGTCCTCAATTTTTCGCTGATTTTATGGATATTCTATGGGCTCCAATGTCATTGATATTTGGCGATGCAGGGAATATGGCATATGGGAATATTAGAATCGCGCAGTTTATTAGTTTATTACTCATTTTGTTCGCGATAGTTATGATCATCATACGCAGAATGAAAAATCCGAACCTTCCAAAGTACTCAGATCCAATTGAACGATACTAGAGGTTGATTTTCAGCAGTGAACACGTATTAATATAGATAGTGAGGAATTTAGTTTGAGAAATACAGAACGTTTCCCTATGCAAGGAAACAATTCATTATGGCAAATTTATAAAACGGTTAGCAAATGGAAGGGGTTTCGTAATTTTATATTTATTCAGATTACACGCTACTCCCCTTCTCTAAGGCTGAAAAATTGGATTTATAGAAATATATTAGGGATGAAGGTTGGGGAACAAACTGCCTTTGCATTAATGGTCATGGTAGATGTTTTTTTTCCAGAAAAAATTCATGTTGGTGAAAACTCTATTATTGGATATAATACAACCATTTTAGCTCATGAATATCTTATTGATGAATATCGTTTAGGTGAGGTTCATATCGGCTCAAATGTATTGATTGGAGCAAATACAACCATCCTCCCAGGAGTTACCATTGGGGATCATGCAGTGATTGCCGCTGGGTCAGTTGTACATAAGGATGTAGAAGCAGGCAGTTTTGTTGGCGGAAATCCTATTCAGGTCATAAAATCAAAACAATGAAAACCCTCGACTCTTTTTAAATAAAATGTGAGTAGAGCAATAACCGTTGACGTTATTGCTCTTTTTGTGTTAAAATTGATTACTCTTTAACTTGGTAGCATACTAAAGCGTTTTGGGTTGATGAGAAGTATTTAATGAGGTGAAGTCGGTGTCAAAACCAAAAGTATTTGAAAAACCATCGGGTGTAAGAGATTATTTGCCTTATGCTGTCCGTGGGTTGAGAACAATAGAAAATAATGTAATACATTGCATGGAAAAGTGGGGATATCAGGAAATTATTACACCTACATTAGAATATTACGATACAGTAGGTATAGCAAGTTTAACGTCAGATCACAAGCTTTTTAAGCTTTTAGATAAAAAAGGTACAACATTAGTTTTAAGATCAGATAACACAGCCCCAATTGCTAGGGTTGTTTCATCGTTGTTAAAAGATGAACCCCTTCCTATTCGGTTGTCATATCATTCTAACGTGTTCAGAGCGATGAAGGATGAAGCGGGAAGAGATGCTGAATTCGTTCAGACAGGTGCGGAGTTAATTGGAGATGGATCTCCTGATGCAGATGCTGAAATCATTGCACTTGCTATATCTTCTCTAAAAGCAGCGGGTATTGAGAATTTTAAAATTGCATTGGGTCACATGGGATTTCTACAAGGTTTATTTGAAGCAACATTAATTGCTAATCAAGAAGAACAAACCATCTTAAAAGAGCATTTATTAAATAAAAATTATGTCGGTTATAAACAAGCGATTAAACATTTGTCTATTCCAGAGGGAGCAAAACAGGAGTTAGAAGGTATTTTAAAGCTAAGAGGTGGAAAAGAAATTTGTGAGCTAGCTAAAACCTATATCAACGATCCATCAACTAAACAATCCATTCATCATTTGTTTGAAGTGTGGGAAGTATTAGAAGCCTATGGTGTTTCTGAACATGTCGGTATTGATTTAACGATGCTTGGAGATTTCTCTTATTATACCGGAATGACTTTTGAAGGTTATGCAGGTAAACTTGGTTTCCCAGTATGCAGTGGGGGTAGGTATGATAACTTACTCACTCAGTTTGGTAGACCCGCACCTGCGACAGGATTCTCATTAAAAACAAATCGAATTTTAGAGGTTGTGACTCAGAATTCTAATCATGAATTTCCTCGTACCTTAATTTTATATGATGAACATCACCGTACGGAAGCGTTAAAACATGCACAAATGTTAAGAGCTGATGGTCAAATCATTGAAACTCGAAAAACAACGTCCTTAGTTGAATCAAAGTCTCATCTATTACAAAACTACACAGACATTATAAATATGACGAAAGGGGGTAAGTAAGTAAATGGAGATGTTAAAAGTAGCCATGCCTAAAGGTAGAATTTTTAAACAAGCATCTCAGTTGTTCCGTGATGCAAACATACCTATTCCTGAAGATTTTGACGATTCACGAAAATTAATCATTCCTATTCCGGAAGCAAATATGGAGTTTATTATGGCGAAACCAGTAGATGTCCCCACTTACGTTGAATATGGTGTAGCTGATGTTGGCATTGTTGGTAAAGATGTGTTGATGGAGGAAAATCGAGATGTATATGAACTTATAGATCTTGGTATTGCTAGATGCAGAATGTCTGTGATCGGGCTACCTGCGTGGAAGGAAGTCATGAATCCAAAGGTTGCTACAAAATACCCTAACCTAGCTAGTCAATATTTTAGAGAACGTGGTCATCAAGTAGAAGTGATTAAATTAAATGGTTCCATTGAACTTGCTCCTTTAATTGGATTGTCTGATCGAATTGTAGATATGGTAGAAACAGGCCGAACGCTTCGTGAAAATGGATTGGTAGAGTTAGAAGAAATGTTTTCTATTACAAGTCGTTTAATCGCAAATCGAGTGAGTTATCGGATGAAAAACAACGTAATTCAACTACTTTGTGATCAGCTTCAATCGGTAATAGAAATCAAGGTATAAACGGAAGGAGCGGAGGTGTAATATGATGAGAATTTTACCTGCTAAACAATTTACTATAAATAGAGAAGTTGAATACGGCTCGGTGGAACAAAATAAAGCTGTACAAAATATTATTGAAACTGTTATACGAGAAAAGGATGAAGCTTTAATTAGATTTACAGAGCAATATGACGGTGTGCAATGTGCTAGCTTAAAAGTATCAAAACAAGAATTAGATGCGGCTTATGACCAAGTTGATGATGAATTCCTAGTCCCTTTAAGAAAAGCTGCAGAAAATATAAGAGTTTTTCATGAAAAACAGAAGCGGAATTCTTGGATGGATCTACAGGAGGATGGTAGCATGTTAGGACAAGTCATCCGACCTTTGAAAAGAGTAGGGATTTATGTGCCTGGGGGAACAGCAGCTTATCCTTCTTCTGTATTGATGAATGCGATTCCTGCACAGGTTGCTGGTGTTTCAGAAATCGTCATGGTGACTCCTCCTTCAACAAACGGGGAAGAAGGGGTTAATCCGTATATTTTAGCGGCAGCTAAAGAGCTTGGCATTCAAGAAGTGTATCGAGTAGGTGGAGCGCAGTCGATTGCAGCTTTGGCATATGGTACGGAAACGATTCATCCTGTTGATAAGATTTGTGGACCAGGAAACATTTATGTTGCTTTGGCTAAACGAGAGGTATATGGCGTAGTTGATATTGACAGCATTGCTGGACCTACAGATATTACGATTTTAGCAGATCAATCTGCGGATGCTTCTTACGTAGCGGCTGATCTTTTATCTCAAGCAGAACATGATGAGCTATCTACTGCTATTTTAGTTACTAACTCCTCGGATCTAGCATCACAAGTTCAAAAAGAAGTGGAAGCTCAAATAAGTGTTCTACCTAGAATGGATATTGCGAGTAAATCTATTCAGCAGAACGGTGTTATTTTAATCGTTGATCATATCGAGGAAGGGATTAAGTTGGTTAATGAATTAGCTCCAGAGCATTTAGAAATCATGGTGGAGGAACCGATGAGCATTTTAGGAAGGATTGAAAATGCAGGCGCGATATTTCTTGGCAGATATAGTGCTGAACCTGTAGGTGATTATTTTGCAGGACCGAATCATATTTTACCCACAAACGGAACCGCTCGGTTTTCTTCTCCTTTAAATGTGGATGATTTCTTGAAAAAATCGAGTGTTATTTATTATAGCAAGGATGCGATTATACAAAATGGTGAATATATTATGCAGCTTGCTAGACAAGAAGGTTTTGAAGGACATGCTAGGTCGATTCAAATTCGTTTAGAAAAGGAAGGAAACCTTGATGGATAAACGTCATTCTCAAATCAAAAGGAAAACCAACGAAACGGATATTTCACTCCAATTGGCAATTGATGGTACTGGGAAAACGGAGATTGAAACGGATGTACCTTTTTTAAATCATATGTTGGATTTGTTCACAAAACATGGACAATTTGATTTAAATGTAAAGGCTAGAGGAGATATAGAAATTGATGATCATCACACCGTTGAAGATATTGGAATATGTTTAGGTCAAACGTTATATAACGCACTTGGAGATAAAAAGGGAATTAAAAGGTATGCAAGTGTTTTTGTTCCAATGGATGAAGCTTTAGCACAAGTGATTATAGATGTTAGCAACCGTCCACACTTTGAATATCGTGCTGAGTATCCTTCTAATTTAGTGGGAGGTTTTTCTACTGAGCTAGTTCATGAATTTTTATGGAAGTTTGCTCTTGAAGCTAGATTAACATTACACGTTATTGTGCATTATGGACAAAACACACACCATATGATTGAAGCTGTGTTTAAAGCACTTGGACGTGCATTGGATGAAGCAACTATGATTGATCCACGTGTTCAAGGAATTCCCTCAACGAAAGGAGTGTTGTAACTTTTGATCGCAATCATTGACTATGGTATGGGCAATTTACACAGTGTAAGTAAAGCAGTAGAAAGATTAGGTTATACCACTTTGGTTACTTCTAGTAAACAAGAGATTCTTGATGCTGATGGAGCTATTTTACCTGGAGTTGGGGCATTTGGAGATGCAATGGAACAATTAAAACAAACCGGACTTCAGGAGGTTGTAAATAAATTTGTAGAAACTGGAAAACCTCTATTGGGTATTTGTTTAGGTATGCAACTTCTTTTTTCAAGCAGTGAAGAGTACGGTGAGCATGAGGGTTTGAATTTGTTACCTGGTCAAGTGACTCGTTTTCAAGGTGATTACAAGATTCCACATATGGGGTGGAATCAATTGAGTATGAAACAGAAGCATCTTTTATTTGAGGGTTTAGAGGAAGGTCATGTATATTTTGTGCATTCTTTTCATGTGCAACTTGATCAACCCACCGATTTGTTAGCAACAACAGAGTACTTTCAGGAGGTTACAGCGATTGTAGGGAGAGATAATGTGTATGGAATGCAGTTTCATCCTGAAAAAAGCGGAACGATAGGAATTAAATTATTAAGTAACTTTTTGAAAATGTCGGAAATATCTGTTTTGAAGTAAAGTTAATGTTATGGAGGAGACTAACATGTCATCATTTACAATTTATCCTGCGATTGATATCTTAGACGGAAAATGTGTACGCTTAGTACAAGGAGACTATAATCAAGAAACGGTATATCATCAAAGTCCAGTTGATGTTGCAAGAACTTGGGAGGAGCAAGGTGCATCATGGATTCATGTTGTAGATTTAGATGGTGCTAAAGCGGGTTATCCTGTGAATGAAAAAATAATTGGGGAAATTGCCTCTGCGGTAAACGTGCCCATTCAAGTGGGTGGAGGCATACGCTCCAAAGAAAATATAAAACAACTCTTAAAGTGCGGTGTATCGAGAGTTATCATTGGAACAGCAGCGATTGAGGATCGCGATTTTGTTGAAGAAGTATTAGAACAATATGGAGACAAAATAGCAATTGGAATAGATGCAAGGGATGGATATGTTGCTACTCGAGGTTGGTTGGAAACCTCTCAAGTAAAAGCAGATGAATTAGCGCTGCAATTAGCTCAAAAAGGAGCAAAAACGTTTATTTTTACAGACATATCTAGAGATGGGATGATGCAAGGACCAAATGTAGAGTCCATCGTTAAGCTGGCTAAAACTTCAGGACAAACAGTCATTGCTTCAGGAGGGGTAAGTGAAACAAATGACTTAAAGAAGTTGGCTGCTCATAAGCAGGATGGCGTAATAGGTGCAATCGTAGGAAAGGCACTATATACGGATAAAATCCATTTAGCTAAAGTGATGGAGGAAGGATTTTAATTTATGTTAGCAAAACGAATTATCCCATGTTTAGATGTGAAAGATGGTCGCGTGGTGAAAGGAGTTAATTTTGTAAATTTACGAGATGCCGGTGATCCAGTTGAATTAGCAGAAATATATGATAAAGAGGGTGCTGATGAACTTGTTTTTTTAGATATATCTGCATCTGTTGAAGGTCGTGCAACAATGGTAGAGGTTGTTAAACAAACGGCAGGTGAGATTGCTATTCCCTTTACTGTAGGTGGAGGGATAAATAGTGTAGAGGATATGAAGAATTTGCTTCGAGCAGGGGCTGATAAAATTGGGATTAATACAGCAGCTATTCAAAATCCTATTTTAGTTTCAGAAGGTGCTCGTAAATTTGGTTCACAATGTATCGTTGTGGCTATCGACGCAAAGTATAATGAGGATTGGAAAGAATGGGAAGTTTATACACATGGAGGTAGAAATGCTACAGGTATCAAAGCCTTATCTTGGGTGAAAGAAGTTGAAAACTTGGGTGCTGGTGAAATTTTATTGACAAGTATGGATGCGGATGGCACAAAAGATGGATTTGATATACAATTAACGAGGGCAGTTTCAGATCTTGTGAGTATTCCTGTGATTGCATCAGGAGGTGCAGGTAAATCTGAACATTTTTATGATGTTTTTTCTCAAGGTAGGGCAGATGCTGGTCTTGCTGCTTCTATTTTTCATTATAAAGAATTATCCATTGATAACGTAAAACAAGAGTTAAAGGAAAAAGGGGTGGAAGTACGTTGACAGATCAACAATTAAAACCATCTGATCCTATGGTTGATCAAACTTTAAATGATCTATTAGACAGAATAACTTGGGATGATCAAGGTTTGGTTCCTGCAATCGTTCAAGATATTAGCAGTAAAGATGTATTGATGATGGCTTATATGAATAAAGAATCATTAAAGTTGTCATTAGAAACAAGAGAAACCTGGTTTTGGAGTAGATCACGTCAAAAGCTATGGCACAAAGGCGAGACATCTGGTCATACCCAATCTATTATAAGGTTGAACTATGATTGTGATGCAGATACTATGTTAGTATTTGTTAATCAAAAAGGTCCTGCTTGCCACACAGGTGAACAAAGCTGCTTTTTTAATGAAGTTGCTGTTTCAAAGTCTGAAGATGATGTACTAAAAGACCATGAGGCAAATAATTTTAACATATTAGCTGTATTAGAATCGGTGATTGCAAAAAGATATGAGGAAAGAACTGAAGGTGCATATACGACTTATTTATTTGATAAAGGAGTCGATAAAATCCTTAAAAAAGTCGGTGAAGAGACTGCGGAAGTCATCATTGCAGCTAAAAATAAAGATAATGAAGAATTGACCTACGAAGTAAGTGACTTAATGTTTCATCTTATGGTATTGTTAAAAGATAGAGATCTACCAATAAAAAATATAATGAAGGAGTTAGAGAAGCGTCATGTTGATTGATTACCATACACATCATGAACGCTGTGGACATGCTTCTGGTTCCTTAGAGGATTACGTAAAAAAAGGCATTGAGATCGGTTTGCAGCAGTTGGGCTTATCGGATCATATGCCTTTAATTCATGTAGACCCAAAAACGTATTTACCGGGAATGGCTATGCCTGCAGATGAAATTCCTAGATATGTCGAAGAATGTTTTTTATTGAAGAAAAAATATAAAAATCAAATTGATATTAAAGTAGGACTTGAGGCAGATTATATTGAAGGGTACGAAACTGAAATTGAAAAAATTATTTCTTCCTACCCATGGGACTATGTCATTGGCTCTGTTCATTTCTTAGGAGAATGGGATATTTCAGATTTCCGACAATTAGATCATTGGGAAAATCGAGATGTAGATGAAGTGTTTGCTCAATATTATGATGCTGTCCAAAAAGCAGTGAAAACTGACCTTTATGATTACATTGGTCATTTAGATGTGATAAAAAGGTTTGGTCGGAAGCCAAAAAGTGATATGATAGAAATAGAGAGGCAAACGTTAAATCTAATTAAGGAACATGGATTAGCGATTGAATTAAATGCCTCTGGTTTACGCATGCCCGTTGAAGAAATGTTTCCAAGTGAACGCATTCTACTTGAATGTCACAAACTCGACATTCCTTTAACGATTGGTTCAGATGCACACAAACCAGAACAGCTTGGTTTGTTTCTAGATCAAGCGCGAAATTTGTTGAAAAAAATAGGTTTTACACAGTTAGCTACATATGATCAGCGCAAGCGGATCATGGTATGTTTATAAATTTTCAGGAGGTAAATCATGAATTATGAATGTGTGAAAGTATTCACAGGATCTGCCAATCCTCAGCTGGCACAACAAATATGTAATAATCTTGGAAAATCATTAGGGAAAATTAAACTTTCCCGATTTAAAAGCGGTGAGATTTATGTCCATTTCGAGGAGTCTATTCGTAATTGTGATGTTTTTCTCGTTCAATCCATTTCACACCCGATTAATGAACATTTGATGGAACTTCTTGTTATGATTGATGCTGCTAAGAGAGCATCTGCAAGAACCGTTCAAGTTGTACTTCCATATTATGGGTATGCTCGTCAAGAGAGGAAAGCAGCACCTCGTGAACCTATTTCAGCAAAGTTAGTTGCGGACTTATTAACTACGGCAGGGACTAGTCGTGTCATTACAATTGATTTACATGCTCCAGCTATTCAAGGTTTTTTTAATATCCCAGTGGATCATTTAACAGCATTGGATCATATCACGCACTATTTAAAAGCACAAAATATTGAAAATCCAATTGTAGTTTCTCCAGATGCAGGTAGAGCATCCACCGCAGAAAAACTAGCGAATTATTTAGACTCACCTTTTGCGATCATGATCAAAAAACGTCCTGCACATAATGAATCAGTGATTACACATATTATTGGGGATGTTAAAGGACAAACACCTATCATTATTGAAGATATGATTGATACTGGAACTACCATTGTTAATGTAGTGGAAGGTTTAAAAGAAAAAGGTGCCAATGATGTTTATGTATGTGCAACACATCCAGTATTCTCTGGTCCAGCCTTAGAAAGGTTAGATCATCCCAATATAAAAGAAATCGTAGTCACCGACTCCATAGCATTGCCTGAAGATCATCCAACTAAATTTAAAGTGATTTCAATGGCTGGCTTACTTGCGGACGCGATAAAAATTATTATGGAGGGTGGATCTATCAGTACATTATTTAAGTCAGGTGGAGTTTAAACCTTTATAGCATTCACATGATTTGAGGTTGTCTTGCCAAATCATAACTTTAATAATCCCCAAAAGGTAAAGAAAAAGGGCTTTCCTTCTTTTTTGCTTTTTGGGGGTTTTGATATGAATGTTACTTTTATTAGGTTATTAAGATATGTTATACTTTGTTTGATTCTTACTTAATAGAGGATATTCAAAAAGTCCACTTTTGATCACGAAGTAGCAAGAGGGAGTGATTTCGACATCGAACCTTGCACTCACATTTGAAGTCCGGTGCTCATGTAACCAATCTCTACACTCCGCTCCGGCTTCTGCATGTTTGCACAATCTTCTCGGTGCTGAAAACTGAACTTTTTGAACCCTTACTTATATGGAGGTGCCTACAGAAATGCAAAGAAAAAGAACAGTGGTTGGAAGAGATAAAACGAATATTGTATCACTGAGCATGAATGCCACATTCTTTTACGAAAAAGCTGTCCATTTTTTGGATCGTTATCAATATGCTAAGGCACTAAAATATTTTAGGAGAGCCATGGAGTTAGAACCGGAAAATGCGGTTAATCATGCTAACTTGGCTGGTGTATATTCTGAATTAGGCGATTATAGAGAATCGAATCAAATTTTAAAAAAGGTACTCGATGAAGTGGATCCTTCCATGACAGAGTGTCATTTTTATATGGCCAATAATTATATGAATATGGATTTATTTGAATCAGCTGAAGAGGCGCTGGTTTCTTATTTAGAAAAAGATGTTGAGGGACAATTTTTAGAAGAATGTGATGAAATGATCGAACTTCTAAGCATTGAACTCAATCGAGATATACCCATCAAAAAATTGAAATCGAAAGAAAAGTTTTTTGATCACGATCGTGCAAGACTTTTATTAGAAGAAGGTAAATGTCCGGAGGCTATTCATCTTTTAGAAAAAATCATCAAAAAATATCCAGATTTTATTGCAGCTCAGAATAACCTAGCCTTAGCATATTACTATATTGGTAACTATGAAAAAACATCTAAGCACATTGAAGAGGTTTTAAAGGTAGATCCAGGAAACTTACACGCTTTATGTAATTTAGCGATATATTATAGACAGATACAAGATGAAGCCAAATTATCAGAAATTTTACAATTGTTAAGCAAAACATACCCATATCTTCCAGATCAGCTTTACAAACTTGCAATGACATTGGGTCTATTAGGCAATCATGAAATGGCATACCATCACTTCTTAAGGTTAATAAAAACAGGAGATGAGGTTATTGAGCCGTCTTTGTTTCATTATGCAGCTGTTGCCGCCTTTAATACAAAAAGGTTTGAGAAGGCATTACGTCTCTGGAAACAAGCAAAGAATATAGATGGTAAAGATATCGTACCCAACTTTTTTATTGAAGAATTTGATAAGTTAATATCTGATCAAGAAATGATGTTAAGCTACCATTACTTTTTACCTTTCGAAGAGCATTTTCATATGCTAGGGAAATGGAAGGAAAATGTATTAAATGAGTGGGATACAAATCATATCGTTCAAACTTCGTTAAAATGGGGTTTGTTTCATGGTACGACGACAAATAAACTTCAAGTTTTAGAAATCATAAGCTTCATTCAGAATAAAGATGTAGAAAAGTTATTAAGGAAATTTCTTTTAGAACCAAATGAAAAAGATAAACTTAAGAGAATCGCTGTATTTTTACTTCGAACTATGAAAGCTTCGGAACCATACGAAATGATAACAACAAATGGGGAAAAACTAAGTATAGATTTATTACCTCTTTCCAATAAGCTTATAAGTTGGGATGAGAAGTGGCATTTGATCATAGACGAAGCTTTAATTCACATGGAAGATCGATATGATTTGCAGCAGAAATATGAGTTGTATACATTGTGGGTTAATTTTCTTACCATGAAATATCCAAATGTACCTAAAATAAATAAACCAAATGGTTGGTCTGCAGCACTTGAATATTTAATCGCAAAAATGTACAATGTTGAACTCACCTATCGTGAAGTCTCGGAAAGATATCAGATATCCGTGTCCACGATCAGAAAAAATATAGATTTAATAAAAAATAACGTTTTGTAATATAAATTACTTTCTTTTTTATATTTTTACTTTATAATGATTACTATAAGATAATTATTATAAAGTACTTGAATGAATTACGTATCGAGGAGGAATTTTTATGTATAAATCAGTTGTTGTAGGAACAGGTCCATCAGGATTAACTGCTGCTATTTATTTAGCTCGCGCAAATCTTGAGCCTTTAGTTATAGATGGACCAGAACCAGGTGGACAATTAACGATCACTACAGATGTAGAGAATTTTCCTGGATTTCCAGATGGAATTATGGGACCTGAATTAATGGACAACATGCGTAAACAAGCTGAAAGATTCGGTGCAAAATTTAAAACTGGATGGGTTAATAAAATAGAACACTCCCAACGTCCTTTCAAATTATTTTTAGAAGGCTCAGAAGAAATTGAAGCACAATCTGTCATAATATCTACTGGAGCATCAGCTAAATTGTTAGGGATACCAGGTGAATCGGAAAATATGGGGCGTGGAGTTAGTGCGTGTGCAACTTGCGACGGATTTTTCTTTAGAGGTAAAAAAGTTATTGTTATAGGTGGAGGAGATTCCGCAATGGAGGAAGCGAACTTCCTTACTAAGTTTGCGACGGATGTGAAAGTGGTTCATCGTAGAAATGAATTACGTGCTTCTAAGATTATGCAGGATTATGCACGTAAGAATGAGAAGGTAAGCTGGGCATTAAATAAAACACCGATTGAAGTTGTAGCTGGAGACAATGGTGTAACAGGATTAAAAGTCAAGGATACTGAAACGGGACAAGAAGAAATTATTGAAACAGACGGCATTTTTGTAGCCATCGGTCATCGTCCAAATACAGGGTTTTTAAAAGGGGTATTAGATACAGATGAAGTGGGATACATCCAAGTAAAACCAGGCACAACACAAACGAATGTAGAAGGTATTTTTGCTTGTGGAGATGTTCAAGACAAAATTTATCGTCAAGCCATTACCGCTGCAGGTTCAGGATGTATGGCTGCATTAGATGCAGAGAAGTATTTAGAAGGAAGCGCAGTCCACGACTGGAGCCAAACGTTATAATACCCACAAAAGTGATGTGAAGGCCGACTAAAGTGGAGAACGCCGGCACCCAAAAAAAGTGAAAAGAAACTCGCCAATCGGCGAGTTTTCTGTTTGCTTATTTCTGATAATTGAAAATTGTCGAAAGAAATCGGTTTATGACATTAGTTTGATAATTACTTAATTGTAATGTTGACCATAGTATTCTTTGCTATAGATAAGTGTCTTGACCTTGTCATAAGCATAGCTTATAGTGAAAGTTAAAAGGTTATTCTAATAACCACATAAAAACGTAGGATTACCTGTTAACACCGACATGTTTAGGTGATAAATGTCGAGACCAGCACGTCCAAAGCAGGGGCACAATCAGAAATGATGGAGGCGATCCATTTCGTTTAAAAAGTCCCCTTTTTTTCATTACATGATGTCAGCGTAGTTAAAGTTGAACATTGTCATTGATGCTGAAAATGGAACTTTTTAGATGAGAAATGAAGTTAAATTAATAAAAAAATTTGAGGTGTAAAGAATGTTAGAGCAGATTTATATAGGTGTAGATCTAGGAGGAACAACCGTTAAAGTTGGAATTTGTGATAGTAAAGGGAAGTTAATTCAAACCTATGAAGGTCCTACGGAATCTGAAGGGGGATATGAACAAGTTACAGACAATATCACAACCTATGTAAAAAAAATTGTTGAAGACTCTACTTTTAGCTGGGACAATGTGGCTGGTATTGGAGCAGGTATTGCAGGATTTGTGGACAAAAATGGATTAGTGAAGAGAGCAGCTAATTTAGGCTGGGAAAATGTCCATGTGAAAAACGTTTTAGAAGAAAAGACCGGGAAGCCAGTCATTGTAAATAATGATGCGAATGTTGCTGCGTTAGGGGAAGTTTGGAGTGGTGCTGGAGCTGGCGTTTCAGATGTCATTTGTTACACGTTAGGTACAGGTGTTGGTGGCGGTATTATTATAGAAGATAAAATACATCAAGGGTTCAATGGGATGGCTGGAGAAATCGGTCATATGTCAGTTGTACCAGATTTGGAAGCTATTCAATGTGGATGCGGGCAAAAAGGGTGTCTTGAAACAGTATCTTCAGCTACAGGTATAATCCGTATGGCTAAAGATGCAGTAGAGAGAGGCGAGAGAACGTCTTTGTCATTGCTTGACACTATTACTGCGAAGGATGTATTTGATGCAGCGAGAGTAAATGATGAGGTATCTATTCGAATCGTAATGAGAGCGGCTTATTATTTAGGAAGATCAATGTCGATGTTGGCATTTGTGTTAAATCCACAAAGATTTATTGTTGGAGGAGGAGTATCAAAAGCAGGAGATATTTTATTTGATCAAATTCAAGAGAATTTTGAGAAATTCACACCAGATGCAATTAAAGAAGGTGTGGATATCGTCCCTGCTACATTAGGGAATGATGCGGGTATCGTTGGTGCTGCAGGTTTGAATTTATTTAAAATTTAGCCTTACCACAAGGGGGAGAAATCATGGAGAACTCCAATCATATAGCTAAATTAGTAATTGTAACGGGAATGTCGGGTGCAGGTAAAACTGTGGCTGTGCAATGTTTAGAAGATTTGGGTTTTTTCTGTGTAGATAATTTACCGCCCGTATTAATTCCTAAGTTTGCTGATTTGATCGAACAATCAAATGGTAGAATTGGTAAAGTTGCGTTAGTGATCGATTTAAGAGGAAGAGAGTTTTTTGAAGCATTATCTGATTCTCTTAATTATATAAAAAACAACCACACAATAAAGTATGAAATCCTATTTTTGGATGCTACAGATTCTGTGCTTGTACAAAGATATAAAGAAAGTCGCAGACGTCATCCATTGGCTTCCGAAGGACTACCGTTAGATGGAATACAGTTAGAGCGTAAAATGCTTGAGGAGTTAAAAGGTTCATCCACCTTGGTTGTGGACACGAGCCATTTAAAATTGGCAGAACTTAAACAAAAAATCTCATCTAGTTTTACTGAAAACCAACAAAATGGAATTCACATTAATGTGATGTCTTTTGGTTTTAAATATGGAACACCTATTGATGCAGACTTAATTTTTGATGTTCGTTTCTTACCAAATCCTCATTATATTGAACAGCTTAGACCCCATACTGGGAAAAACACTGAGGTTTATGATTATGTCATGAAGTGGGGCGACACACAAACCTTTTTAACGAAATTATTAGATTTACTACATTTCTTGATCCCACAATATATCAAGGAAGGCAAAAGTCAAATTGTGATCGGTATTGGATGTACAGGTGGTAAACATAGATCTGTTGCTATCGCTGAGTATTTAGGGAGAATGATCGGCAATAGTGAGTCAGAAGTGATTAGAGTAAGCCACCGAGATTCAGATCGAGACCATTAGTTGGGGGGGGCTTAAATGGATAGTAACTTAGAGCTTCCTAAAATTGTTGTCATAGGTGGCGGTACAGGTCTTTCTGTTATGTTAAGAGGTTTGAAAAAGAAACCTCTAGATATTACAGCCATTGTTACTGTAGCTGATGATGGTGGGAGTTCAGGCATTCTAAGATCTGAACTACAAATTCCTCCACCAGGTGATATTAGGAATGTTATAACAGCCTTAGCAGATGCTGAACCCATACTTTCTCAAGTATTATCTCATCGCTTTACCACTGGGACAGGGCTTGCAGGTCATAGTGTAGGTAATTTAATTCTTGCTGCTATGACAGATATTACTGGTGATTTTGTCACGGGTATAAAAGAACTAAGTAGGGTTTTAGCTGTTAGAGGAAGAGTGCTACCTGCTTCTGGTCAAGCCATTGTTTTAAAGGCAGAGATGGAAGATGGTAGTATTATTGTTGGGGAATCTCAAATCCCAAAAGTGGGAAAAAAGATAAAGAAGGTTTTTATTGAAAAAAGTGAAGTTACTCCTTTGCTGGAGGCAATTGAAGCGATTAAGGAAGCAGATGCCATTTTGATCGGGCCTGGAAGCTTATATACTAGTATCATTCCTAATCTATTAGTTCCTCAAATTGCGGATACGATTGATCAATCTACTGCTGTTAAAATATACGTCAGCAATGTAATGACACAACCAGGAGAAACAGATAATTATACGGTAAACGATCACTTACAGGCTATTTATCAGCATATGGGGTATCATATTTTTGACTATGTCATTGTAAACAATGAAGAAATTCCATCACATGTTCAACAAAAGTATGCAGAAAAAGGTGCCTTACCAGTAAAAGTAGATTTAGATGAGATTTTAAAAAACGGTTTTGAAGTCATATCTGACAAACTTGTGTTATATCGAACTTATTTACGGCATGATGCTGAAAAACTGAGCATGCATATTTATCAATTAGTTGAACGTGGGTTGTCAAGGAAGAGGTGATTCGTTTGTCCTTTGCGGCACAAACGAAAAAAGAACTAACGTTGATTGAAGTAGATCGCTGCTGTGCGATGGCTGAGCTTTCAGCACTAATTCGTATGAATGGAACGATTAAAATAACCAATCAGAGAGTGGTATTGGATATTTTAACTGAGAATGCAGCAATAGCTAGGAGAATGTATTCTTTAATAAAAAAACAATTTAACATTCATACTGAAATTTTAGTTCAAAAGAAAATGCGGTTGAAGAAAAATAATGTTTATATTGTTCGAATACCTGATCAAGTTCAGTCACTATTGTCTGATCTGAGAATTGTATCAGAAGGGTTTATTTTTAAAACGAACATTGATCAACAAATCATTCAAGATACATGCTGTAAAAGAGCATACTTAAGAGGTGCTTTTCTTGCAGCGGGGTCAGTTAATAATCCAGAAGGCTCTTCGTATCATCTTGAAATTGCTTCAATGTATGAGGATCATTGTAATGCTCTTTGTGATTTAGCAAATGAATTTGATTTAAACGCTAGATGTATTGAAAGGAAAAAAGGATTCATTTTTTACATCAAAGAAGGGGAGAAGATCATTTATTTGTTAAATATAATCGGTGCTCACCAAGCTTTGCTCAAATTTGAAGATGTTCGGATTATGAGAGATATGCGCAATTCAGTGAATAGGCTGGTGAACTGTGAGACAGCTAATCTTAATAAAACGATTGGTGCTGCAATGAGACAAATAGATAATATCAAACTGATTCAAGAAACAATGGGTTTGGATCATTTACCAGATAAATTGAGGGAAGTTGCAGAATTAAGATTACAGCATCCAGATTTAAATTTAACAGAGTTAGGTGAACTTTTAAGAGATAAGGTTAGTAAATCAGGAGTAAATCATCGCTTAAGAAAGATTGATAAGATAGCGGAGCAGATTAGGAATTGATTTCATATCTCTTTGAGAAGGCTTTATTAAGAGGTTTTCTTTATAGAATTAAAACGTTAATAGTGGTATAATATAAATATTTATAGAAGTAGTATAGGGGGTATTGAGGTTAATGGTTAATCACCCAGTCGTTGTAAAGTTAAAAACAGGACTTCATGCAAGACCAGCTGCATTGTTTGTACAAGAAGCTAATAAGTTTTCTTCAGAAATTTTTGTAGAAAAAGATGATAAAAAAGTAAATGCAAAAAGTATTATGGGAATTATGAGTTTAGCTATTAGTTCAGGTACGGAAATTAATATTAGCGCTGAAGGTTCTGATGCAGAACTAGCTGTAAACGCTCTAGTTGATTTATGCAGTAAGGAAGAATTAGAAACTCAGTAATGAATCATAAACAATGCAAGCCAGTGTTTAGCTTCTTCTTAGGAAGCTTGAATGCTGGTTTTTTACTTTTATACAAAATAAAGCCACGAATTTAATTTTCTCTTCTTCTCTTTTAAAACTGCAACCTTTTGTTTCCATGTATCGTCTAATTGTTTGAGAAGAGTCTTAATAAGAGGGGATGTTTTTTTATATGACGATGAAGCGGTTGTCCATATTGGTTTTTACCTTCATTTTAGCTACGATGACTTGGTTTATCATTTTACAAATCTCAGAAGGAAATGGAAAGGTTCAAGCTGAAGAAACTCAAACGACTAATAGTAATTCGATAACGGTTTCTGGTAACGGTGAGCTTACAGTCGAACCTGATGTTGCCTTCGTAACAGTGGCAATTGAAACAAAGGGGGATACAGCCAAAAATTCACAAGAGGAAAATGCCAAGATAGTGAAAGAAGTAGAGAACGTCATATCTGATACGTTTAAACTCAAAAAAGAAGATATACAAACCATTAGATTTAATGTTTATCCAAAGTATCAGTACAAAGAGAACCAGGCACCAGTATTATTAGGTTATGAAACAAATCATTCTTTGAAAATTACTTATAGAGATATACAACAAATTGGAAAATTGCTGGATGACTTAACAAAAGCAGGCGTAAATCGAGTAGACAACATTCAATTTGATACTGAAAAATCAGATGAATATGAATTAGCTGCGATTGAAAAGGCAATGAAGAATGCGAAGAAGAAAGCTGAAGTGATTGCCAAAGCGGAAAATAAAAATATCAAAGGCATCATTCATGTCGTTCAAGGAAACCCTACTTTTAGCAATCCGATTTCTCCATATGCATTAACAGAAGCAGAATTTTCAATGGATAATAACAATACGTCCATATCTAGTGGACAAATAAAAATCACTACGAATGTTAGTGTACAATATGAATTTTAATACACCCACAAAAGTGAGGTGAATCTCGGTAGAATAATTCTATTACTTTTGCGGGGCCGAGATCATAATGAAAAGATATTTGTTAAAAATAAGATAAAAGTTCATTCTAAAGGAGAGATTAAAGATGCAAATCACAAAAAAAAGAATTTCTATTATTGCACTAAGCATAGTGTTGGCTGCAGCAGCTTGGGTAGGTTTTTTCCAATCTACTAATGTAAAGGGAAGTGTAGAGGCACAGGAAGGTCAGACAAAGAGCCATACAATCACAGTGACAGGTAACGGAGAAATTATGGTAGAACCTGACGTAGCTTATGTTCAAGTTACAGTTGAAACAAAAGCAGACACAGCTAAAAAATCACAGGATGAAAATGCAAAAATTATGGCAAATGTTGAGAAAGTGTTGTACGACACATATAAGTTTAAAAAAGAAGATGTGAAAACAACAAGGTTTAATGTTCAACCAGAATATCAGTATATACAGGATGAAGCACCAAAATTGTTAGGTTACAAAACAAGCCATACTCTACAAATCACATATAGAGAGATAGATGAGATTGGTAAATTAGTAGATGATTTAACTAAAGCGGGTGTAAACCGTGTGGACAATATCCAGTTCGGAACAGAAAAATCAGATGAGTATGAATTAGAAGCGATTGAAAAAGCGATGGCAAATGCAAAGGAAAAAGCAACTACGATTGCAAAAACTGAAAATAAATCGATCAAAGGCATAGTAAATGTGGTTCAAGGTCGAGGTGTATCTATCAGTCCTCTTGGTGGTGCTACTGCTAAATTATATGCCGCTGAAGACTCATCTACTTCTATATCAACTGGTCAGATTAGTATTACAACACAAGTAACAGTGCAATACGACTTTTAAAATACCCCAAAATAACATTACAAAAAGTGAAAAAAGGCTTCGTAACTAAAACAGACCGTTCTATTAAGAACGGTCTGTTTTGTAAGTTATTATGATTTATTTTACTTTTTCAATTACTTCATCAATTAGACCATATTCCTTAGCTTCATCCGCACTCATAAAGTAATCACGGTCAGTATCTTTTTGAATTTTCTTTAAAGTTTGACCTGAACGATCAGCTAAAATACGATTTAATTTGTCTTTCATATTTACTATTCTTTTCGCTCTGATTTCAATATCACTCGCTTGACCTTCAGCACCACCAAGAGGTTGGTGAATCATAACTTCACTATTAGGTAAAGCATAACGTTTACCTTTTTCACCAGCAGCTAATAGGAAAGCTCCCATAGATGCTGCCATACCAACACAGATTGTAGAAACGTCTGGTTTAATAAACTGCATCGTATCAAAAATAGCCATTCCCGCAGTAATGGAACCACCAGGACTATTAATATATAAACTAATATCTTTGTCAGGATCATCAGATGCTAAAAATAACATTTGTGCAATGATGGAATTAGAAACGACATCATTTACGGGACTTCCGAGAAAAATAATGCGGTCTTTAAGAAGCCTTGAATAAATATCATATGCACGTTCTCCACGATTAGATTGTTCGACAACCATAGGTACGTAATTCATAAAATATACCTCCCAATTTATTGAAATGAATTTTTAAATATCATGTAGTATACATCATAACTTAAAAGCACACCAAAGGTCAAGAAAGGTCAAACAAAGATCAAAAAAAATGATTCATATTTATGGCGCGCTCGCGAGGAATTGAACCTCGATCTCAGGTTCCGGAGACCTGCGTCATATCCATTGGACCACGAGCGCAAATAAAAGTACACAGTACTTGCTATTATATGATATACCTAACATAAAATCAATACATTCAATTCGTGACTTTTGGATATATAATGGAGTTTATAAGCTTTACATTCTTACACTAAAGAGGTATAATTATTTCGAAAGCTGTTTAAATGGCTGTTTATTTTTTTGTCATAGTGGGACTTAAAATGATTATATGGGACAAATAAAGTCCAACGCAGTGAAACAACTCACTACAACTTAGATTTAATCAAACCTGCTAAGTATTTACAATCACGTATTCTCAGTTTTATAACCATTCGTAATAGAAGGTGAGTTTTTACGGAATGTTAATACAGGATGAATTGATTTGGAGTGAACACGTTTGCGGAAAATACTAGATATACAGAAACAGTTATTGCCTGATTTAACAGAAGTTTTAAATAAGCGATATACTATTTTGCATCATTTATTGCTTTCAGGTGTAGTCGGTCGAAGAACATTAGCTTCATCGTTGAATATGACAGAAAGAATATTAAGAGCAGAAGTTAATTTTTTGAAAGCTCAGGGACTTTTAGAGATTGAAACGATAGGTATGAGAATTAGTAACTCTGGAAAAGAACTTATAGAACAACTTCGTCCCATTATGAAGGAGTTATTAGGATTAACAGACCTTGAAGAACAAATTCAGAGTCGTTATGAATTAAAGCAAGTGGTCATAGTACCAGGAGATTCTGACTTCTCAGACTATTCGAAAAAAGAACTAGGTCGTGCTGGTGCGGCGATGTTGCTAAAATATGCTGCTAAAGAAGATATTATTGCAGTAGCTGGTGGTTCAACTACTTCAGAAATTGCAAATCAATTATCGGCATCTACTCATTTAAAAGGAAATTTATTCGTTCCTGCTAGAGGTGGATTAGGGGAAATGCTTGAGCTTCAAGCGAATACAATCGCATCAAGTATGGCCAAGAGGACAGGAGCTGGGTATCGACTGCTTCATGTACCAGACCACTTAAGTGAAGATGCTTATCAATCCTTGATTCAAGAACCTAATATTAAAGAAATTATTGATGTTATTCGAAAGTCTCGCATGGTTGTGCATGGAATAGGTGAAGCTATGGTTATGGCTGATAGACGAAAAGTGGATGATACAACTAGGAAAATCCTAGAGTCCGAGGGGGCGCTTGCAGAAGCATTTGGATACTATTTTAATCACAGAGGAGAAGTCGTTCATCAAATTCCTACAATTGGTTTAAGAATTGAAGATATAGGGCGGACTGAAATTGTCATTGGTGTAGCTGGCGGTAGCAGTAAGGCAGAAGCAATATCAGCTGTTTTGAAATTTGGTCATGAGAATGTTTTAGTCATCGATGAAGGTGCCGCGACAAAAATGGTAGAAGTCATGTGAAATTTATCAATTAATGAGTCATCATGACGTGCTTAAATGCCGTCTTGAAAATAATATATTTATTACTTTAGGGAGGAAATTTATTATGGTTAAAGTTGGAATTAATGGTTTTGGACGTATTGGACGTAACGTATTTCGTGCAGCATTAAATAATCCAGAGGTTGAAATTGTTGCAATTAATGATTTAACAGATGTGAACATGTTAGCGCATCTTTTAAAATATGATACAACTCATGGAAGATTAGATGCTACAGTTGAAGTTGGTGAAGCTTCACTAGTTGTAAATGGAAAAGAAATTAAAGTTTTTGCTGAACGTGATCCAGGAAACCTTCCTTGGGGAGATTACGGGGTAGAAATCGTTGTTGAATCTACAGGTATCTTCACTGAAAAGTCTAAAGCGGAAGCACATTTAAAAGGTGGAGCGAAAAAAGTAATTATCTCTGCACCTGCTAAAAACGAAGATGTTACCGTTGTATTAGGTGTTAACGAAGAACAATATGATGCAGCGAATCACACTGTAATTTCCAACGCATCTTGTACAACAAACTGTTTAGCACCATTTGCTAAAGTGCTTAGCGATAACTTTGGTATTGTAAAAGGAATGATGACAACCGTTCACTCCTATACAAATGATCAAAACACATTAGACTTACCACACAAAGATGCTCGTCGTGCACGTGCAGCTGCTGAAAACATTATTCCATCTACAACAGGGGCAGCAAAGGCAGTTTCTCTTGTATTACCAGAATTAAAAGGGAAATTAAATGGTATGGCAATGCGTGTGCCAACACCTAATGTTTCAGTAACTGATTTAGTTGTAGAATTAGAGAGAAACGTAACTGTGGAAGATGTAAACAATGCTTTAAAAGCAGCATCTGAAGGCCCATTAAAAGGAATTTTAAACTATTCTGAAGAACCTCTTGTATCTAGCGATTACAATGGTGATCCTGCTTCTTCTACAATTGATGCACTTTCTACAATGGTAGTTGGAGATAACATGGTAAAAGTAGTTTCTTGGTATGATAACGAATGGGGTTATTCTTGTCGAGTAGTTGATCTTTGTAGCTATGTTGCAAGTAAAGGATTATAATATTATTTAAATAGATATGATAGGAGGAGGAGAAAAATTTTCTCCTCTTTCCTCATTCTAATTTTCTTTTTAGGTAGAACTATGAGACGCAGGAGTATTTGTTACATAAAACCATAAGGAGGCTTACTTTTTATGAATAAACAAAGTATTCGTGATGTAGATGTAAATGGAAAAAAAGTTTTTGTACGCGTAGATTTTAATGTGCCTTTGAAGGATGGAAGGATCACAGATGACACACGTATTCGTGCAACATTGCCAACCATTCAACACTTGGTGGAGCAAGGTGCAAAAGTGATACTTGCAAGTCATTTAGGACGTCCTAAAGGTAATGTAGTTGAGGAAATGAGATTGACACCTGCTGCGGAACGGTTATCTAAGCTTATTGGAAAACCAGTAAAAAAATTAGATGAAGCTTTCGGACCTGCGGTTCAAGCCGAAATTGATCAATTAAATAACGGGGATATTGTTGTATTAGAAAATACTCGTTTTTATGCGGGTGAAGAAAAAAATGATCCTGAATTGGCCAAAGCTTTTGCTGATTTAGCAGACTTATATGTGAATGATGCTTTTGGAGCAGCTCATAGAGCGCATGCTTCAACAGAAGGAATTGCCAAACACATCCCAGCAGTTGCAGGATTTTTAATGGAAAAAGAGCTTGAAGTTTTAGGGAAAGCATTAAATAATCCAGAGCGACCATTCACAGCGATTGTGGGTGGGGCAAAAGTAAAAGATAAAATTGACGTTATTAATAAGTTAATTGAAATTGCGGATGACATTATCATCGGCGGTGGACTAGCTTATACGTTTATTAAAGCCCAAGGAAATGAGATTGGTAAATCATTAGTGGATAATGAGAAGTTGGATCTAGCTTTAGAATTTATTCAAAAGGCGAAAGATAAAGGTGTAAATTTCCACCTTCCAGTTGATGTTGTTGTGACTGATGATTTCAGTGCAGATGCAAATACGCAAATCGTGAATATAGATGAAATTCCAGCCGATTGGGAAGGCATAGATATCGGACCAAAATCACGAGAAAAATATAAAGAAATTATTTTGAATTCTAAATTAGTCGTATGGAATGGGCCAATGGGTGTGTTTGAAATCCAACCTTTTTCTCACGGTACAAAAGCCGTAGCACAAGCTTGTGCGGAAACATCCGGTTACACTGTCATTGGTGGAGGAGATTCTGCAGCGGCTGTAGAGAAATTTGATTTTGCTGATAAAATGGATCATATTTCAACAGGTGGAGGTGCTTCTCTTGAATTTATGGAAGGAAAAGCATTGCCAGGTGTTGTTGCTTTGAACGATAAGTAAGAATAAGATGAAATTATATAAAAGGAAGTGATCACAATGAGAGAGCCTATTATTGCTGGAAACTGGAAAATGTTTAAAACAGTAAGTGAAGCAGAAGCTTTTATCAACGAAGTAAAAGGTAATGCAGAGATTGAAGGGGTGGAAAGCGTCATTTGTGCTCCTTTTACAAACCTTCCTGCTTTAGTAGAAGCTGTGAAAGGTACGAAAATAAAAATAGGTGCACAAAACTTACATTGGGAAGAGAATGGTGCTTTTACGGGTGAAATCAGTGGAGCCATGTTACAAGATTTAGGTGTGAATTACGTTATCATTGGACACTCTGAAAGAAGAGCTTATTTTGCAGAAACAGATGAAACAGTGAATAAAAAAGTACATGCGGCATTTAAATATCATCTTACTCCAATTGTATGTGTAGGTGAAAAATTAGAGGAAAGAGAAGCAGGTCAAACGAAAGAGGTTTGTAAGCTGCAAGTAAACGAAGCTTTCAAAGGACTTTCCAAAGAGCAAGCAGCTCAAGTAGTGGTTGCTTATGAACCGATTTGGGCTATTGGAACAGGCAAATCCTCAACAGCGGAAGATGCGAACGAAGTGATTACCTATATTAGAGAACAACTTATAGCTTTATTTGATGTTGAAACTGCCAATCAAGTGCGTATTCAATATGGTGGAAGTGTAAAACCAAATAACGTTCGTGAATATATGAATCAATTAAGTATTGATGGAGCACTTGTAGGTGGAGCGAGTTTAGACCCTGCTTCCTTCACTCAATTAGTTGAGGGGGCAAAGTAATATGTCTGCACCTAAACCTGTTGCACTAATTATTTTGGATGGATTTGGACTTCGAAATGAAACAGTAGGTAACGCGGTAGCTCAAGCAAACAAGCCGAATTATGATCGCTACTTAGTAACATATCCAAATACTACACTAACAGCTGCTGGAGAAGCGGTTGGGCTTCCTGAAGGTCAGATGGGAAATTCAGAAGTTGGACATTTGAATATTGGAGCAGGTAGAACTGTCTATCAGGATCTTACACGTATTACAAAATCTATAAAAACAGGCGAATTTTTTGAAAACGAAACATTGTTAAAAGCTGTTCGACATGCAAAAGACAACAATCGAAAATTGCATTTGTATGCTCTTCTCTCAGATGGCGGAGTTCATTCACACCAAAATCATCTATACGCGATGTTGAAGATGGCAAAAAAAGAAGGTCTGGACGATGTATATATACATGCCTTTTTAGATGGTCGTGATGTAGCTCCGGATAGTGCGAAAGCCTACATGGAGGAATTGCTAAAGAAAATAAGTGAAATTGGTGTAGGGAAAATTGCAACGGTTCAAGGGCGTTATTATGCAATGGATCGTGATAAACGCTGGGACAGGGTAGAGAAGTCATATTGTGCCATGGTATATGGTGAAGGGCCAAAATATCATGATCCGATCAAAGCGATTGCAGAATCTTACGAACAATCCGTATACGATGAATTTGTATTGCCAACAGTCATTGTTGATCGTGACAATAATCCACGTGGACTCGTGGAAACGAATGATGCCGTTGTCTTTTTAAATTTTAGACCAGATCGTGCCATTCAATTATCTCAAGTATTTACAAATAAAGATTTCCGTGGATTTGACCGAGGGGAGCATTTTCCGGAAAATATTTATTATGTAAGTTTAACATTGTTTAGTGAAACCGTTGGCGGTTATGTTGCGTATAAACCGAAGGATTTGGATAATACGTTAGGAGAAGTTTTGGCCCAAAATAATAAGAAACAATTAAGAGCAGCTGAAACAGAAAAATATCCTCATGTTACGTTTTTCTTTAGTGGGGGTCGTGATGTTGAACTTCCTGGTGAAACGCGCTTGTTAATTAACTCACCAAAGGTAGCAACCTATGATTTACAACCTGAGATGAGTGCATATGAGTTGGCGGATGCAGTGGTGAAAGAAGTGGAATCTGATCAATTTGATGCCATTATATTAAATTTTGCGAATCCAGATATGGTTGGGCATTCGGGAAAATTAGAACCTACAATTAAGGCTGTTGAAGCTACGGATGAATGTTTGGGTAAAGTCGTTGAAGCAATCCTTGCAAAAGGTGGAGCTGCAGTCATTACAGCAGATCATGGTAATGCGGATGTTATTACTGATGAGAATGGACGCCCTCATACAGCACACACAACCAACCCAGTACCATTGATCGTAACAGATAAAAGTGTATCATTAAGAGAAGGTGGGATATTGGCAGATATTGCACCAACCCTACTAGAACTATTACAATTAAAACAACCTGAAGAAATGACAGGTACATCAATTATTAAAAAATAAGGAGTGTTTTTTGAAATGACTATAATTTCTGATCTTTACGCTCGTGAAGTACTAGATTCAAGAGGAAACCCAACTGTAGAAGTAGAAGTGTATTTAGAATCTGGAGCGCTTGGAACAGCAATCGTACCTTCAGGTGCATCCACAGGGGCTTATGAAGCAGTTGAGCTTCGTGATGGAGATAATAGCCGTTATTTAGGTAAAGGCGTTATTAAAGCGGTAGATAATGTAAATGAACTTATCGCACCAGAATTAATTGGATGGGATGCTTTAGATCAAGTGGGTATTGATCAAAAAATGATCGCACTTGATGGTACACCGAACAAAGCAAAACTTGGAGCGAATGCTATTCTTGCAGTTTCAATGGCAGTAGCTCGTGCTTGTGCTCAAGCATTAGATCTTCCTTTATATGCATACTTAGGTGGTTTCAATGCCAAAACCTTACCCGTTCCAATGATGAACATCGTTAATGGTGGGGAACACGCGGATAATAATGTAGATATTCAAGAATTTATGGTGCTTCCAGTGGGTGCTCCTAGCTTTAAAGAAGCATTACGTACAGGTGCGGAGATTTTCCATGCACTGAAAAAAGTACTAAAAGATAAAGGTTTAAATACTGCTGTAGGTGATGAAGGCGGTTTTGCTCCAAACCTTGGATCTAATGAAGAAGCAATTACAACGATCATTTCTGCAATAGAAGCTGCAGGGTATAAACCAGGTGAAGATGTAATGTTAGGAATGGACATCGCTTCTACTGAATTTTATAGAGACGGTAAATATGAATTATCAGGAGAAGGTAAATCCTTTACTTCAGAAGAATTTGTAGATTACTTAGCTGGTTTAGTTGAAAAGTATCCTATTATCTCCATTGAAGATGGATTAGCTGAAGATGATTGGGACGGATGGAAGTTACTTACTGAAAAAATCGGAAATAAAGTACAGCTTGTTGGGGATGACTTATTTGTAACAAATACAGAACGTCTTTCAACAGGGATTGAAAAAGGAATAGGAAACTCTATTCTAGTTAAAGTGAATCAGATTGGAACTTTAACTGAAACTTTTGATGCTATTGAAATGGCTAAACGTGCTGGTTATACAGCTGTTATTTCACACCGTTCTGGTGAAAGTGAAGATACTACGATTGCTGACATCGCAGTAGCAACAAATGCGGGTCAGATAAAAACAGGTGCTCCATCACGTACGGATCGTGTTGCAAAATACAACCAATTACTTCGCATTGAAGACGAATTGGCAAACATCGCTATTTATGGTGGAAAAGAAGCATTTTATAACTTAAAATAATTTACTTTTAAAGTTTACTACACCCCTCTTTCAAAGGTTGTTATAACCTCATAAGAGGGGTGTTTTGTTTTATCTCGTATCAACACTCCGTAAGAATACCTATTCCATTGAAAGAATGAAAATAAAAAACTCGAAAAAATCATCTTTTAACTCATCTATCCCATATATAAACTGTCGTGTCCATGCCAAAATAACATACAATTATAACTATTATGGCAATATGATTGTTGTTTGATCATCGTTATAATTTGAATATATAACATAAATATTTTTTCATTTCCATAGGAGGGTTTATTATGTCGATTCCAGTAGGTTTGCAATTATATACACTTCGAGAAGAAACGGAAAAGGATTTTGTAGGTACGTTAAAAGCAGTGGCGGATATGGGATATCAGGCAGTTGAATTTGCAGGTTATGGTGGTATAGAAGCCAAAGAAATGAAAAAAGTATTAAATGATCTAGGACTTAGCGCACCGTCCAGTCATGTGCCCATCGAATTACTTCTTACTCAGTTAGAAGAACAAATACAATACAGTGTGGAGATTGAAGCAAAGTATATTGTTTGTCCATATTTAGATGCAGGAACATATCTGCGTGGTGAGCAAAATTTAAAAAATACACTGATCAACTTTCAAAAGATTGCATTGAAGTGCAAAGAAAATGGACTTCAATTTGCTTACCATAATCATGATTTTGAATTTGAAAAATCGGTTGATGGTAAGTACATTTTAGACCATATTTACCAGTCAGTTGAAGCTGATTTATTAGTGGCTGAATTAGATTTATTTTGGGTGAAAAAAGCGGGACTAGATCCAATTCAATATCTATCTTCTCTCAAAAATCGTTGCCCAATTATTCATGTAAAAGACATGACAAATGATAATCGAAAAACATTTGCAGAAGTAGGACATGGTATTATCGATTATCCTTCCATATTTGAAATGGCTGAACAAATGGGAATTAAGTATTATATTGTTGAGCAAGATGTCTGCGAACGTTCTCCTCTTGAAAGCGTTAAAATGAGCATTGATTATTTAAAATCCATCGGTATTGCTTAAGGGTTGTTCGTATGATATAATATGTGCATTGATTTCTGTGCTTTTAGGAGGAACATTATGGGAACATTTCTAACAATTTTACTGGTAATCTTTTCTGTGGGATTAATTACAGTCGTGCTTTTACAAAAAGGGAAGAGTGCAGGGTTATCCGGTGCAATCAGCGGTGGTGCTGAACAATTATTCGGTAAACAAAAAGCTAGAGGATTAGATTTATTACTACAGCGTTTAACATTAGCATTAGCTGTTGGTTTTATTGTTTTAGCTCTAGTTGTATCATACATTTTCCCACCACTTTAATAATGAATAGGAAAACAATTTAAATTAAACAGCAGGTGAGTATCCTGCTGTTTTCTTTTTGTTTAATATTTGTGCATGATGTTTAATTGTGTTTTTACCCGAGAATACTAATAAATGATACAGAAAGTGAATTTATAGAGGTGAATTTATGGTAACGGAAGAACAGTTACTTAGCTTTATGCGCGAAGACGCATACAAGCCGATGAGTTATAAAGAATTAGAACAGCATTTTCAGGTTGAAGGTGCTGAACAATTTCGAAGTTTTTTGAAATTGTTAAATGAGTTAGAAACGAACGGTATGATCATACGAACAAGAACAGATCGATATGGTGTACCAGAAAGAATGGATTTGATTAGAGGAAAAATACAAGCACATGCGAAAGGTTTTGCTTTTCTGCTTCCTGATGATAAGGATCAAACGGATGTTTATATTCATGCAAATGATCTTATGAGTGCGATGAACGGTGATGTTGTTTTTGTTCGAGTGAACAGCAGAGGTCCATCTGGTGGAAAATTAGAAGGAGAAGTTGTTCGAATTATTGAACGTTCTATTACTCAGGTTGTAGGAGTATTTCAAAAAAATGGGGCGTTTGGATTTATTCTTCCTGATGACAAAAGGATTAATAAAGATGTTTTTGTTCCAAAAGAGAGCTTTTTAGGAGCAGTAGATGGACAAAAAGTAGTTGCTGAAATTGTAAAATATCCAGAAGGTAGAGCATCAGCAGAAGGTAAAATCATTGAAATTCTTGGACATAAAGATGATCCTGGTGTGGATATTTTATCTATCATACGTAAATATAATTTACCAGAAATGTTTTCAGATGAAGTCATGGATGAAGCGGAAGCAGCACCTGATGCGATAACAGAAGAAGAAATTCAAGCTCAAGGTAGAAGAGATTTAAGGGATAAAACCATCGTTACAATTGATGGTGCAGATGCAAAAGACTTAGATGATGCTGTAAATGTTGAAAAATTAGAAAATGGTAACTACCGTTTAGGTGTACATATTGCTGATGTTGGTTATTATGTGAAAGAAAATTCTAATTTGGATCAAGAGGCGTTTAATCGAGGCTGTAGTGTGTATTTAGTTGATCGGGTCATTCCGATGTTGCCACATCGTTTATCGAATGGGATCTGTAGTTTGAATCCACAAGTCGATCGATTAACGATGTCCTGTGAAATGGAATTTGATGCAGGTGGGAAGTTGATTAGTCACGATATTTTTACGAGTGTGATTAATACAACAGAAAGAATGACTTATACAGATGTAAGAAAGATTCTAGAAGATGAGGATTCCGATTTAATTAATAAATATAGTCATCTTGTAGACACTTTTAAACAGATGAAAGAGCTAGCAATGATCTTAAGAAAAAAACGTATGAATCGTGGTGCAATTGATTTTGATTTTCAAGAGTCTAAAATTATTGTAGATGACAATGGTGTACCAGTAGATATTGTAAAAAGAGAAAGATCGATAGCTGAACAAATCATCGAGGAATTTATGCTGGCCGCAAATGAAACAGTAGCAGAGCATTTTTACTGGTTAAAGGTTCCTTTTTTATATCGAATTCATGAACATCCTGATGCAGAAAAACTAATGAACCTGATGACTTTTATTAATAATTTTGGTTATGTTATTCGTGGTCGAAGCAACTCCATCCATCCAAGATCTTTACAAATGATCATTGAAGAGATTAAAGGTTCAAAGGAAGAGACAGTCATCAGCACATACATGTTAAGATCTATGAAACAAGCAAAATATGATGCTGAAAGTTCAGGTCATTTTGGATTAGCAGCAGACTTTTATTCTCATTTTACTTCACCGATTCGTAGATATCCTGATCTTGTCATTCATCGTATTATGCGTGAGGTATTAACAAAGGGAACTTTGACAGATAAAAGGCATGAATACTTATCAAGTCGAATGCAGGATATTGCAGTGCAATCGTCTGAACGTGAAAGATTAGCTGTTGATGCTGAACGTGAAACGGATGACCTTAAAAAAGCAGAATATATGTTGGATAAAGTTGGAGAAGAGTTTGAGGGAATGGTCAGTAGTGTCACTAGTTTCGGCATGTTTGTAGAGCTAGATAACTCTGTTGAGGGTCTGATTCGTTTAAGTGACTTAACGGATGATTATTATCATTATCACGAGATGCAGCTTGCGCTCATTGGGGAGAGAACGGCAAAAATATACCGCATAGGGGACGAAGTTAAAGTAAGAGTTTCGCGTGTGAATATTGAGGATTATACAATTGATTTTGAACTTGTAGACATGAAACCAAGAAAAAGTAAAGTGAGTTTGTTGGACGATAAAAAAGGAGATAAAAAACAAAACTACATTAAAGCTAAGAAAAAAAAGAAAGAGAAAAAAAGACCTAAGTTATAAAGTTGATTTCAATAGGGGTTACTGATAAAATTGATTTCTAACACTGTAAGTTTATAAATAAGTAAAAGAGCCACTCGTGACTTCAGTCATGAGCGGCTTTGGATAAGATATGTCTTGCTATTTTAACCGCAAATTTCGGGGATAGTTGAAGGAAGAAGTTTAAATAGTAGCACTCTTGGGAGGAGTGAAAAAATGAGCAAAAAAAACACAGATAAACCATTAGCTCAAAACAAAAAAGCATCCCATGATTATTTTATTGAAGATACATTTGAAGCAGGTCTTGTTTTAACAGGAACTGAAATCAAGTCAATTCGTGGGGGAAAAACAAACTTATCTGACAGCTTTGCTACGATTCGTAATGGAGAAGCGTTTATTCATAATATGCATGTAAGTCCTTTTGAACAAGGTAATCGAAATAATCCTGAGGATCCTACTCGACCTCGAAAATTATTACTCAAAAGAAAGCAAATTGATACGTTATATGGTGCGTCTAAACAACAGGGATATGCATTAGTTCCATTAAAAATTTATATTAAAAATGGTTTTGCAAAGTTATTGCTTGGTTTAGGTAAAGGTAAAAAGCAATTTGATAAAAGGGAAACAGCAAAGAAAAAAGATGCCCAGCGAGATATTCAAAGAGCACTTCGAGAAAAACAAAAAGTGGCAAGATAGTTCCCAATCTAGACCTTCGTTTCCAGCAATTAATTTAGATAAAAGAGAATCGATGTGTTATACTATATGTACAGCAACAAACAAACACTTTGAGTAACATTGAAGTGTTACCTTTAAGAAATAGCTTCTCATGGAAGCTTTTTTCTATCCTGGGGGCGTTTATGGATTCGACGGGGATAGTTTGAGCATGAGTAGCGGGTAGTGGGGACGCGTCCACTTCATCAACGCTAAAGCCTATTTAAACGGCAAACAAAACAACAACTTAGCTTTAGCTGCTTAATAACCAGCGAGCTAGCTCTAACCTTCCATCGCCCATGTGGCAGGCTTAGGGCTCAACTTTAGTGGGCTACGCCGTTTGATCTCCGTCTGAGGTCAGCGGAAGAAGATAATCAGACTAGTTTAAACAGTAGCGGGTTACTTGGCGGCTGTTTAAGCGAAACTTTCTCAAGTAACTACACCCGTAGAAGCTTGTGTGGCGATATTTTCGGACAGGGGTTCGACTCCCCTCGCCTCCACCATGGAAACCCAGACTGCATGAAGTCTGGGTTTTCTTATGTCCATTTTTGTTGTAAAATGTAATAGCTTGTAATTTTTCGTTCAGACATAAGAAGGGATTGAATCCGGATTGGTTTTTTCAAGTTTAACATTTCTTTATTTATTTTTACCGTTATTACTTTTGTCATATTACGCTTTTAAATCCCCTTTATATCGAAATTGGATATTGATTATATCCTCTTTTATGTTTTATGCATGGGGTGAGCCAGTTTGGGTCATTTTATTATTAAGCTGTGCTATTGTTGGTTATTACTTCGGTATTTTGATCAATAAAAATAAAGATCATGTGAGAAGAAAGAAATGGATTTTAACCATTGGTATCATTATCAATTTAAGTGTGTTAGTATTTTTTAAATACATTGACTTTTTAATCCAAAATTTTAATCTTTTATTACATGCAGATGTCCCTTATTCAGGGATCGGATTACCTATTGGGATATCATTTTTCACGTTTCAAGTTATCTCTTATCTTGTCGATGTTTACAGGGGAGATGTTCCGACCTCAACTTCAAAGGTTAACGTTCTTTTATACATTTCATTGTTCCCGCAATTAATCGCTGGTCCAATTGTACGTTATACAGATATTCAACATGAAATGCAAAATCGTTCATTTTCTCTATCAAATTTTAGTCAAGGAATTAATAGATTTGTAATAGGTTTAGGGAAGAAGGTTATCTTTGCAAATATAGCTGGCGAAACGGCTGCTCTCTTTTTGGATGGGAATGTAAGCGAAGTTTCAATACTAGGTGCTTGGTTTGGAATTTCTTTATTTGCGATTCAGATTTATTTTGACTTTTCGGGTTATTCAGATATGGCTATTGGACTAGGAAAAATGTTTGGTTTTACATATCCTGAAAACTTTAATTATCCTTATGTTTCTAAATCGGCAACAGAATTTTGGCGTAGATGGAATATGTCTCTTGGTGCCTTCTTTCGGGATTATGTTTATATTCCATTAGGAGGAAATAAAAAATTCCCTATAAGAAATTTATTTATCGTTTGGTTTTTAACGGGCTTATGGCATGGGGCTAGCTGGAATTTTATTATTTGGGGGCTATATTTCGGAACATTGATTTTCATCGAAAAGAAATTTTTACTTTCTTTATTTAGTAGATTACCAGTATGGTTTTCTCATCTTTATTTGACTGTTGCCATGTTAATAGGTTGGGTATTTTTCTACTATACTGATATGAAGCAAGGATTACTTTTTATTAAAAGTTTATTTGGATTAAATTCAAATGTATTTGTAGATGTAATCCTGAATGTCCAGTTTAATAATAATTTGATCTTTTTTATCGTAGCTATCATCGCAACCACACCAATACCAAAATGGATTTTTAACAAATTGATAAGGGTTCTTCCTGAAAAGCTGCAAACCCGAGTTTCTAATGACATCGCCGTGCCTATATTCAACTTTTTTATACTCATCATTTCTACAACATTGTTAGTTGGGAGCACGTACAATCCATTTTTATATTTTCGTTTCTAGGAAGGAGTACTTATGAGTGAAAGAGTGAATTTGAAGGTTAGTATAAATGAAGAAGCGACCTTGGATATTAGTAAGAAAAAAAGAATGAATTTAAACGTTCTTTTATTTATCGGAACTTTGACTATATTTTTTCTATTAAATTTTCTTAATACCAATGATTCTTTAATCTCAGCCAAAGAAAACAGAACTTTAGCTGAAATGCCTGTCTTAAATTGGAATAACTTAATTTCAGGGAAATATATTCAGGATTTTGAGTTATATTATTCTGATAGCTTTCCTTTTCGTGAGTCCTTTATATCATATGGTAGTGCTCTATTAGAAATGAAAGGTTTTTCAGGTGAAGACGAAGTAACGATAGTAGAGTCAAAAGGCAATTATGTAGTGGTTGGTAATAAAGCAATGTCGTTGTATTACTATACACTAGAGGCTGCAGAACAATACTCAAAAGCTTTAAATACATTTAGAGATAAAATCGGAAATGAAGTCGAGATATATTCTTTGACTGTGCCTACTGCTATAGAATATTTTCTTGATGAAAAGTATTCCGATATGGCTCCTCCACAGTCAGAATCGATTCAATTTGTAAATGATCTACTTGATGAATCTATTCATAGTATTCCTGCCTATAAAATATTGGAGGAAAATAAAAATGAATACACCTATTTTCGAACGGATCACCACTGGACAGCGCTAGGTGCATATTATGCATATACTTCCTTTATGGAGCAAATTGGAGAGAGTGCAATTCCGTTAGGACAATATTCGGAGAAAAAAGCAGGGCAATTTTTAGGTACAACTTATAATGCCACTTTAAATAAAAACTTAGCAGCAGATCCTGACACGATTTTTATCTATGAGCCTTTTATGGACTACACATTTAAAGCTTTAAAAAATGGAAAATTAACACGTGGAGAAGTGATCCAAGATAATAAAGAAGGTTATGGAAAGTTTCTTGGTGGAGATTTTCCTTCGGCTTATATTGAAACGGAGCAAGAAGGAAAACGAATTTTAATGATTAAGGATTCTTATGCGAATTCATTTATTCCCTTTTTAATTCCTCACTATGAGCAGATACACTTTATTGATATGCGTCATTATTCAGGGGATGTTTATGAATATATAACGGAACATGAAATTGATGAAATCATGTTTTTAAATAGTTCTTCTGTTACTTCTCATACAGGTTATACTCGTATTTTAGAAGAAAAGTTAAACTTAAATTAAATCGTCATAAGTTATAGAGGAAAAAGATACCGAATAGGTGTCTTTTTTGGTTTACGAGACCTGCTGTCGAGTCGATTCACACAAAGATTTTTCTTATATTCTCTAGAATAGAAGGACTTTTTTGTCAGCTATACGACTCAAGAAATTGCATTAGTACTTCATTAAATGCTTCTGGCTGCTCCATATTCACACAATGTCCTGCATCTTTTATGATATGGAGTTTTGATTCAGGGATTTGTTCATTCCAAAGTTTTGCATGGTTTAGGGTTATCTCCAAGTCTTGATCTCCATAAATTAGTCGTAAAGGATATCCTACTGATTTATCAGAATTGACTAGTATCTTCTGCATTCCTTGCATGTATTTTAAGGATTTTCTTTTAAAATGTTTACTTGATTCATAAAATCGGTCGTATGCATGTTTTTTATAAGTTGATACTTGTGCAATGTAATGTCTGAATCCTTTTCTATTAAACATGATCTTAAAAATGACTCTAAAGATTTCCTTTTGTTGTGCTTTTAAAATTTTCTCATTGTAATTATGAATACTATAACCACCAACGACTGTAACCGTTTTGGTAAGTTCAGGGTATTTACTAGCAAAACCTTGAGCGACTAAGGACCCTAAAGATACCCCTACAATATGACAAACTCCTAAATTATTTTCATTTATAATATCCTTCACATGTTGTAATGTCGTTTCTATATCATCAGATGTTTTAATAGGTTGAGATTTACCATGACCAATCATGTCCAAAGCAATCATATTATATTGATCAGACAAAGAGTGAAATTGATCTATGAATGTGGAATGATCACTAAAAGCAGGGTGTAGAAAGATTATCGTTTCCTTTTTGTTTAAATCATTTGTGTAATAATACAAATCGTATCCATTATAGTTTAAAGTTTTCTCATTCATTTTTACCCTCCTTTCATTTTTTCTAGAAGCTCCTCGTAAAACTCTAAATCAAAAGCATAATGCCTGATGGCATATTCTAAAGTTGTAAATTGAAAGTCAGCAATTTCACCATACCCGTTGGGGATTTTATAGTCTTTAGCTTTGGTTTGATACGTTTTATAACTGTGTATTTTTTCTCTTAAAACACTTGTGTACTTTTCTAATAAACGAATGCGTTTTTCCATGTTTAGAAAACCATAAAAATATAGTTTTAATAATCCATCATCTTTGGGAGTATCAATGTTTATCTCAGAGCTAAGCCAATTTATAAAATCTTCTTTTCCTTTTTCAGTTAGCTGATATACTTTTTTTGCCCTCCCATTATCAATAGATTCTGTGTACGTTATTGCCTCTTCCTTTAAAAGTTTTTTAATCGCATTTTGAATGCTGCCATAACTGGCGGCATAAAAAGGTGAAACTTCTCTTTCGAGCACATTTTTTATATCGTAAACTGTCATCTTTCTCAGCATTAATAATCCTAATATTACATAAATCATGGTATACCACCCTTTTAGATATATATCTAAAAGTAATATATGTTGGAATGTAAATCAATATTACTAATTGATCCCTAATGTACAATATGTTTATTTTGGTGATGAAAACATGGAGCTCGATTAATTGAAAGTGATGAGGGGAAATTGTTGTGGATTGATTGTACAAAGATCCAAAATCATAATGTTACAGCTACGACAAAAGAAGACCTAAATAGGACCGTTATTCCTCTATTTCGGTCCTATTCCTTGTTCTTTATAAAGAAATAAATTCAACCTCTATAAATTATAGACAGCATTACTAACACAGCTAATTTAAAATCAAACTCTTCAAGCTAGTGGCTCAAATACGAATCAGCATAAACTATATTTTTTTCATCGCTATGACAGCGTTATGTCCACCAAAACCAAAACCGTTAGATAGAGCCACATTAATGTTCGTTTCAACTGCTTCATTTGGAACACAATTCAGGTCACATTCAGGATCTGGATTTTCATAGTTTATTGTTGCAGGTGCAATGTTTTCAGAGATGCTTTTCAGTGTGATAATCGCTTCCACTCCACCTGCTGCACCAAACATATGACCTGTCATTGATTTCGTAGCACTCACTTTTAAGTTATATGCGTGATCGTTAAAGACAGACTTGATCGCTTTTGTTTCTGATTTATCGCCTTCAGGCGTGCTTGTAGCATGAGCGTTAATATAATCCACATCTTCTGGGTGGATTTCTCCCATGTCCATAGCGATTTTCATGGCGTTAGCTGCACCTTGATAATTTGGTGTCGTAATGTGATAAGCATCTGTAGTTGCTCCATAACCAACAATTTCGCCTAAAATTTTGGCTCCTCGTTTTTTTGCATGTTCATATTCTTCAAGAAATAATGCCCCTGAACCTTCGGACATTACAAAGCCATCACGTGTTGCATCAAATGGACGACTCGCTGTTGTTGGGGTTTCATTTTGAGTAGACATGGCTTTCATTCTTGAAAACCCTGCAAAAGCTAAAGGATTAATCGTAGCTTCAGCCCCACCTGCTAAAATCGCATCTGAATAACCATTTTGGATGTTTAGAAAAGCTTCTCCTATCGCTTGATTCCCAGTTGCACAAGCGGAAACAGGAGAAAAACTTGGTCCACAAAATCCTGTTTTAATAGATATGATTCCAGTAGCCATATTACTGATCATCATGGGAATCATAAACGGAGAGACTCTTCGAGGTCCTCTATCTAACATGGCATTGTGATTATCTAATAAGGTATTCATCCCTCCAATACCAGACCCCATATAAACTCCGATTCGTTGTTTATTTACTTGCTCCATATCAAGATTTGCTTGATCAAGTGCTTGTTTTGTTGCTGCATAAGCATACTGAACAAATAAATCATATTTTTGTAGTTCTTTTGGATCGAAATATTCTTCTGGAGTGAAACCCTTAACTAACCCACCTATTTGGGTACTGATACCTTTATACTCTTCCGGGTTAAATTTGTTGATCCCTGATTTTCCTTGTTTAATGTTTTCCCAGAATGTATCTATATTATTCCCTAGAGGTGAGACGATACCAGTACCTGTAACTACAACTCTACGTTTCATATTTTCTCCTACTTTCCTTTAAAATGATTAATCTTAAATAGTTCTTAGAAAGCTCATACTAATTACATTCACTATAGCTTTCCGATTTATTCAATTTATATTACGTATAGTCTTTTGGATGTAGTAATCATTTAGATGCTCCATGTATTATTATAACACTTAGTATTAGAACTTGGTACTAAATTGTTTCCTATTCATTATATTTCATTTTTAAAACCATGAAGACCGACTAAGTTCTGGCCACTTCCATGTGGCAACATCGGCATCAGCACCTCCTGAGCTGACAACTACCCCTCTGTCTTCACCTAAAGGTTTGCCAATCAGCGAGTTTTCTTTACACTTTAAAGAATTTATAAAATATTTCAAATGAAAAAAGTATAAGTGCAACTACCCTTCTGCCTTCACCTAAAGGTTTGCCAATCAGCGAGTTTTCTTTATAACTTAAGAATTTATAAGTTTTCCAAATTCTAAGTTTCAACAAAAGCTACCACTAAATGAAGTATTCGACTACTTCTCCGAGAAGCTTCGATAGGAGCTTTTGTTCCAAAATGTAACCAATTTGTAACTCTTTGTCACCCTTTATAAAAAGGAACAAGTTAAGATAAGTCATGTAAACAAATCATATAAAACAGGAGTGAACATAAATGAAAAAAACAGCTATTTTATTAACATTATCAGGTACTTTACTGTTTGGGGGAATTCAATTTTCCCTGGCAAATTCATCGATTTCATCTCAGCCAATAGCAATGGAGTTAGCTCTTTTTGATTTGCAACAATCATCTGAAGCAACCGTTGAATCAAAGGAGTATACTTCCCAGAATGAATATGTAGTAGTTGAAGGTGAATTACCCGTTGTCAAAGGATTAAAGGATGAAATATTTCAAAAAAAAGTGAACGAACAAATTAAACAATTTGTAGAACAAAAAAAAGCCGAAGTAGAGAAACAGTCAAAACTGTTTAATGATGAACAAAAAGAGTTAGGTGATGATGCGATATCAGGTCCCCATGATTCACCAACAGGTCCATATAGTTTATTTATTAATTATGAGGTGAAAATTTCTGGGAACATGGTTTCAATTGTATTTAAAACTTACACGATGGGATATATTGCAGCCAATGGAATCAATGAAGTAGATTCCATCAATATCATTGATGATACAAAGGGACACATTGTAGAATTGGAACATTTCGTAACAGATAAAGAAAAATTAAATCAACTGATTCAAAAAGAAATTGAGAGTAATGATCAATTATTTAAGGATTCTTTTGAGTCTGTAAGAGAAGATCAAGGTTATTATGTAGAAAATGATCAACTAAATGTAGTATTTAATGAATATGAAATTGCAGCAGGTTATGTAGGTACACCTACGATCACAATTCCTTTAGATCAATTGGAAATAGCTAAAGATTATGAGAAATCACAAATCTCTGTTGAATCTAAAACACTTTCTATCGAGGAAGACTTGGTTGTTATATCTGGAGAGCTTCCAGTATTGAAGGGTATTACAAATAAAGAGCTTCAAAAATCAGTGGAAGCGCAAATCGATGAGATTTATCAAATTGCAAAAGATGAAATTGAAAAAGAAGTTAGTGAACTTATAGCAACTAACATCGATACAAAAGGGAATAAACTTGCACTTCATATGTCTTATGATGTTAAGGAGAATCAAGATGAATTGTTGTCTGTCATCATTACAACATCAAAATACACAATAGCAGGAAGCGGTATGCAAACAGTTCAGTCTATTAATTTAAAAAATGATGCCCAAGGTCAACAATTTCAAATTAGTGATATTGTGAATGATCAAGAACAATTAATAAAGTTAATTCAAGCAGAAATAGATCAAGATACAGATAAGTATTTTCAACAAGAGTTAACTTCTTTAAGAGAGGACTTAGCTTTTTATACTGAAAGTGAGCAGCTTGTTCTCATTTTTAATGAATATGAAATTGCAGCAGGATATGTGGGTACACCTGTAATAAAAATACCTTTAAGCAAGCTATCTACTGTATCCGAGCAGAATAACGATGATTCTATTCAGAATGAAAAAAATAAAGTTTCCTATTATACAAAAACGGTAAATGAGGCTCCGATAACCATGCTTTCATTAAGGGATTTAGGCAAACATTTTGACTACAAAGTAATATGGGAACCACAAACGAAATCTGTAATATTATTCAAAGATATGACTCAAATCTCTGTTAAGGAAGGAGATAGGGAAGTTTTTATCGATGATGACAAATCAGAGGTATTGGAATTGGAGTCAGCATCTTATAAAAATCGAGTTTATGTACCGATTTCATTCACTGAAATAGTATTGGGAGAAACCATTACATTAGACGAGAAAAATGAAATAAAATTTGAGAATTAATGTTAAAACATTATGAAAGAAGAGAGCAGTGAATGAATCCACTGCTCTTTTTTATATAGAAAAGTATAACTTTCAACTAAAGGATCAAAGTATCCTTGTACATTAAAAAGACCAATAGGTTTCTGATGTATGCCAATTTGGGACCAGCTTACAACCTCGAATAATTCCTCAAAAGTACCGAGTCCACCAGGTATTGCGATATATGTATCCGACAATTCCCCCATTTTTCCTTTTCGTTCAGTTTATTCAATACCCATTAAAATTTCAAGAAGGTATAATAATAAATAACTGAAAGTTTGGAACTTCATACTATGAATAGAGTATACACTATCATGATCAATGTATTGTTAGATAAGAAAAGAGATGCGAGTATTGGGGGAATATTAATGAATAAGAAAACATTCATAATAGAAGAACATAAACAAACAAGGAAAATATTAAGGGTGATTGGTCCAATCATTTTATTTGCAGGTGTTATTTCTATTGTGATAGCCATGGTGGATTTTTTTACTTTAGAAGGTTTTGAACAACCGAAATACTTTTGGTTGATGTTTGTTGGATTACCTTTAATTTTTGTAGGTTTAGTAATTTCTGGTTTAGGTTATGGTAGTGCTGTAGCTCGGTACCAATCACGAGAATATACTCCAGTGGTAAGTGATACCTTTAATCATTTAAGTAAACAGTCTTCAGATGGAATTCGAAATATTTCTAAAGCCATTAGAGAAGGAGCCAGTCAAGAGACCGATTCCCAAACAAAGAGTTTACAATGTTCAAAATGTGGAATGGTTAATGAAAAAGATGCAAAGTTTTGTAAAAATTGTGCTCAATCATTGCAATTAACTTGTTTAAAATGTGGTGCGTTAAATGAAAGTAATGCGAAATTTTGTGATCAATGTGGAGAAAGAGTTTAGTTAAATCTCAATAAAGGAGAAGACTCATGAATATAATGAAAGTTGGCATAATAGGTTGTGGAAATATAAGCGGGATTTATTTGCATAACAATCAATTATTCAATATTTTTGAGATCATTGCTTGTGCAGATTTAGAGATAGAAAGAGCAAAACAGCAGGCTAAGAAATATAATATCCCATATGCTTGTACAGTTGCAGAATTGTTAGCGATGGAAGAAATTCAATTGGTAATCAATTTAACGGTACCACTTGCACATGCAGAGGTATGTCTAAGTGTTTTAGAGGCAGGTAAACATATATATGTAGAGAAACCATTGGCAGTTACAAGAGAAGATGGATTAAAAATATTACATAAAGCAAAGGAAAAAGGATTATTGGTTGGTGGAGCGCCAGATACATTTTTAGGTGGTGGCATTCAAACTTGTCGAAAGCTAATCGATGATGGATTAATTGGTGAACCTGTTGCTGGAACAGCAAGTATCATGAGTCATGGTCCAGAGGGGTGGCACCCAGACCCTACATTTTTTTACCAAATAGGTGGTGGACCGATGTTTGATATGGGACCCTATTATTTAAGTACATTAATCCATTTACTAGGACCGATCCATCGAGTAAGTGGTTCAACATCCATGGCATTAAAAGAACGATTGGTCACTAGTGAGACTAACTATGGGAAAAAGATAAAAGTGAATATACCAACTCATATTTCTGGTGTGCTTGATTTTGAAAATGGAGCGGTTGTATCATTAACTACCAGTTTTGACGTATGGCATCATCACGTTCCTAACATAGAAATTTATGGAACAGCAGGCTCATTAGTAGTTCCAGACCCTAATACATTTGATGGTCCAGTGTATGTTCGAAGAAAAGAGGATAGTGAATGGTTGAAGATTCCGTTAACTCATGGGTTTATTGAAAATAGCCGAGGGATTGGAGTAGCAGACATGGCAAATGGTATATTAAATAATACTTCCTATCGTGCAAATGGGGATGTCATGTACCATGTGCTTGAAGTTATGCATGGATTTCATGATGCCTCGCAAAGTGGGCAGTACTATGAATTGCAAAGCACCTGTGAACAACCAAAACCTTTACCATGTGGGATCAATCAACATAACTTTGGAGAAATGATGAAATGATTTTGTTATATAAAATTAGAAGCACATCAACGATAAGGGTTAATGTGCTCTTTACATTTTCTTTTATTATAGGATGTGATTTTCGCTTGGTTATCCGTAATTTTTATTCATTAGTACCGACTGGATTATCGTTATAAGTAATCCAATCACTCCAGCTGCCTAAGTATAGCTTTACATTTTCAAAACCCGCTTCTTTTAAAGCAAGGACATTTGGACAAGCGGTAACACCTGAGCCACAATAAACGATCACTTCTTTTTGTTTATCGATCTGGCTGAATCGGTTTTGCTGTTCATTTATACTTTTCCAAGTTCCTTCATCATTTAATCCGTTTTTCCAAAAAGCGTTTATTGCGGATGGGATGTGTCCCCCAATGATGTCGATAGGCTCTTCTATTCCATCGTAACGAATTTGTTCTCTTGAGTCGATAATGGTGGAGTTTTTATCTCCAATACGCTCCTTCACTTCTTGCATGGATGCAAGAAGGTCATTTTGTATGTCACGAATAAATGGTTTTTTTTGTATCATAGGTATTTCTGATGTAACAGGGTTATTTTTTTCTTTCCATAAAGTGTATCCACCATTTAACACACTTACTTTTTTGTGACCTAGGTAAGTTAACATCCACCAAAATCGAGAGGCAAACGCACCGCCCTGATCGTCGTATGCAATGACAGTTGTATTATGATCAATGCCTGCTGTAGATAACTTCTCACAAAACTCATCGAGATTAGGTAGTGGATGTCTGCCACCATGTTCCTTCACTTTTCCAGACATATCCTGATTCAAATCAAAGTATAATGCCCCAGGGATATGATCGCCTAAATAACTAAGAAGTCCTGCAGTAGGATTTCCTAATTCAAATCTGCAATCAATCACACGTACATTAGAAAGATTATCTTTTAACCAATTTGCTTCTACAATATGATTCAAGCTCTCTCCTCCTTTCAACATTTTCTAAATCGTTACAGATTTACAAACGATATATATGTATTCTTTATTTGATTGTAACATACCTTTTTATTGTCTAGCTGAATACTTATCTACACTTTTGTGGGCTGTTTTAATATGTGCTTAAATTAATTTAAATGTTTTTCTCAAGCTCTTTTTTAATTTGAAAAAAGTTCCTTTGGTGTTCATTTTTCATCGTTTTATAAAAAGGGTAATGTTTAATTAAATTATAACTTTCTATTTCTCTATCTTCTAACACCGCTTTTCTAGTTTCTTGTACGTATGTGCTTGATGTTTCAATACGGCGATTCATTTCAGAGATATCCATTGTAGTATGTCCATGCCCAGGAATTAAACAAGTCACATTATGTTTTTTGATCAATTCTTTTGCCTTTTTCATCGTTTGTTCATAGGCAGTGCTATTGTCATAAATATAAGGAAATTCTACATCACTTAAATAATCACCAGAGATGAAAATACCTAGTGGTTCAATGATAGCGAACAATCCATCAAACGTATGCCCAGGTGCTTTGTAAAAAGTTATAATTGTTTCTCCAACCTGTAGTTGTTGTCCATTGTTTTTAACCACGATGTTAAGTTCAGGATACTTTATTTTAAAATCACGTTGTAGGTAATACTGACTATCAAAATCTTTAATTTTATCAATTTGATCATTTTTATCATCTCTTTGATCCATTTCGATACTTCCGATTGAAATGGCATCTGGAAATGCATTGTATCCAAGAATATGGTCATAATCTGAATGTGTAAAAAACAAATAAATGGGTCTATCTTTTTGGATGGAGTACACATAACTTCTAATCTCTTCTACTTCATGTGGTAACCATGTTGGGTCAACAACAAATAGTAGATCTTTTGTCTGAATCACTGTGGAAGTTGTACAATACAAGCTGCTTTGAAAAACGGTGATATGTTCTGTTTTAAATTGAATCATATGATTGCCCTCCCTGATCTCCTCTAACGTTCATTTGCACTTAGTATATCAAAACAAAAAGAAAGATGTTAAATGTAACAAATTTCTTCAGAAACTATTACATTTGATATATGATAGGGAAGATAAGAAGTGAAGATTAGTATTAAGCTTCGTTTGTGGGAGTGTATAAGGAGAAGTCATTCTAATGAAAAAAATGGAGCGGTTAGTTGGCATTATATATGCTTTAAAAGAACATAAAAAACTGACAGCTGGAGAAATCGCAGAAAAGTTTGAAGTCAGTGAAAGAACAATCTATAGAGACATTGAAGCGTTAAGTCAGTTAAATATACCGATCATTGCACTAGAAGGATTTGGTGGCGGTTATGAATTAGATGATAACTATTTTGTACCTAGCGTTGCTTTTAGTGAAAATGAAATTTTATATTTGTTATTGAGTTTAAGATTAGGTGAAATCATCAAAGTTCCAAATATGCGAGAAGATTACGAATCATTAAAATATAAACTTTTAAATATATTAGATGACGACAAGAAGGAGAAATACCTTCAGTTATTAAATCGGATTACTTTTTTTATAAATAAAATTGCCCCAGAATCGTATAGAGGGGATATGATGCAACCAATTATAGAGAGCTTTTTTGAATACAAGAATTTAAAAATCAAATACTATACACCTAAAAAAGATGAAATCATGGAAAGAGAAATTACGCCATATCTTTTATTTTTTGATGAAGGTGGTTGGTATCTTGATGGTTATTGTCATGTTAGAAAAGAGGAGCGGTGTTTTAGATTAGATAGAATCCACCAAATGGACATTACTGAAAATACATATACACCTTCTTCTATCCATGATTATTTTGAAAATAAGGCTAATAATAGAGAGTATATAGACGTTAAATTAGAAATGAATAAACATTTATATGAAACTGTGAAACAAGACTACATGTTCAAATATGCAATAAAAGAAGAGGGTATGGATAAAGTACGATTAAAAATTTCTACTTATTTAGAGGAAATCCTTAAACTATCTATTATTAATGCTGAAGAAGTAACGATCATAGAACCACCGGATCTTATTGACCAAATCAAACAGGAGTGTAAAAAAATATTAAATAAATATGAACAACTCTGACAGGTATATGTCAGAGTTGTTTTGTTATGATCAATTTGTGAAAAGGTTAGATATATAAAAGAAAAAGCAATAGATAAAAAGGAGATACGGAGATATGAAACAGGTAAGTCAGTTAAAAGAATTACTAATTGAAATTAAAAATAATGAATGGAAAATTCCAGAAGAGGTTGATCCTTATCAGTTATCTTTAAAAATGATGGAAAATATCGGTTCAACTGATCTAGAGTTGAGGGATCACCTTATTTATTCAGGTCTTTGGACAATGATTAGTAAGAAAATCATAACTGAAGATCAAATGAAAGAAATATTAGCGTTATCTTTAAGCGAAAAACATTTGTTTTATAATGTTGGAGTAAAAGAGGATGATTCTGTTTTTAATCGAGCGTTTTCGATTTTAATCGTTGCAGCAGTGATTTGGTTTCATAACCAAAATGGAGAAAAACTGTTGGCAGAAGAAGAGGTACTTAAAGTTCATAGAGATGTTGTTCGTTATACAAAATCAGAGCAAGATATTCGAGGATATGTAGAACAGAAGGGTTGGGCTCACTCTACAGCACATGCTGCAGATGCATTAGATGAACTAGCTATATGCAGTTCATTGAAACAATCCGAATTGATGGAAATTTTGGAAGTCATCAAGGAGAAAGTGTCTATCAACGATTACACCTATATTAATGAAGAGGATGAACGGTTGGTAACAGCGGTTATAAACATTGTGAAAAGAAATATCCTTAGTGAAGGTGAACTTGTTATTTGGGTCAAAAGTTTTGAGAAATTTGAAAAAACAAATGTGTATCATGTCGATGATTGTATCACTTTCAATATTAAGAACTTTATGAGAAGTTTATACTTTAGACTTAAAAATCTGCAACCAAATGAAAAAATATTAAATGCTATAGAAGAAGTGCTAGAGAGTGTAAATAAATTCAAATAAAATTTAAATGTAAACAATACGATCTATGGTGAAAAACCATAGATCGTTATTCATTCAATCATACCTAACCGTCTGTATTCCCTTTTTGATGTCACGCCAGATTCAATTAAACCATAATCTTTTTGTAGTTTTTTTACTGCATTTTCAGTTTCGTCATCAAAAATGCCAGTTACTTTCCCTTTATAGTATCCATGTGACTTCAGGTTTTGTTGTAATAATAAAACTAAATTCCCAGAATTTCCTTTGGATAGTTTTTTGAACTCTCTTTTATCAATGCCGTCTATAGGACCATCAATTTCTACTTTTGTCCCAACTGGAATCATTTTATATAATTTCTCCACATCTTCGTTTCTCATTCGTATACAACCACTACTTACTGAAGTGCCAATTAACCAAGGTTTATTTGTTCCATGGATACCATATATTCCCCAAGGCACATCTAACCCAAGCCATCTCGTACCGAAGCCACCGCCCCAGTTTGTCGCTTTTTCAGCTATTTTAAACGTTCCTACAGGAGATGGATACCCACTTCGTCCAGGAGAGACGGGGAATTTTTGTACAACTTCATTTCCATGATATACTAAAAGTTCGTTTTTCCATAAATTTATGTATATCTTGATATCATCATTATTTTCCTCTGCAACAATTCCATTTAAATTTAAGTTAAGTAACAGTAAGAAAAGGATAATTAATCTTTTTATTACGCTTTTTTTAGAAGTGAATAGGTACAGAATTTCACTCTCCCCCTGGCATGAATACCCTTTTTTGCATTGCCAAAATCACTTTATCTTCAATTTACCCTATCAGATATTAAGTTATGCGTGATGAATGAAGTCAAGTGTTTCACCAATGCTTGCAATTAGATTGATCCCTGTTTTAATGTCCTCTGTTGATAAATGAGAAAACCCAAAACATGCAGTGTGTTGTTTATTTGAATGATTACCTAAACCCATACATGTTGAATCAGTCCAGAAGACTCCTTTTTCTCCACATTTTTGTTTTAAAACATCATACTTTATATCACTTAATAACCACTTCCCAAAAATATGTAATCCTGCATCCGACTCATTAAATGAAAATAAATGTGACAATTTACTTTTCAACATGTTTAAGCATGTTAGGTGTTTACTTTGATATATTCTTGTCATTTTTCTTAGATGACGTTCATAAAGACCTTGATTTATGAAAGAAGTTAGAGCGCGTTGTTCCATAATACCTGTTGCATGCGGTTCATATAATTGCTTTGAGTGATAAAATGGTTGAACAAGCTGCTTGGGCAATACGACATAACCAATTCTCAATTCAGTTTTCATCGTTTTTGAAAAAGTACCAATATATATGACACGATCTTGATGATCTAATACTTTTAAAGGTTCTATAGGTCTTCCTTTAAATCGAAATTCACTATCATAATCATCCTCAATAATCCATGCATTATTATTGTTTGCCCACTCCAGTATTTTTTGCCTTTTTGATAAATTTAATACAACACCAGTAGGATATTGGCGACTAGGTGTAACAAAAGCAAGTTTTGATTGCCAATTGTCCATTTGAAATTGGATCCCATCTTTTTCAACATCCATGGGTACAGCGATCCCTCCTGCGGCTTGGATGGCTTTGTGAATCCCTTTGTAACAAGGATTTTCAACAATCACCTGATCTTTAGGGTTGATGAGCAACTGAGAGCATAAAGCAATAGCTTGCATAGAACCATTCACGATGACAATTTCTTCTGGTGTTGATTGTATACCTCTGGTTTTTAACAAGTGAAGGGAGATCGACTTTCTTAATGAGAAGTATCCCCGAGTATGGTTCATATCCTCTATTGGTTGAATGGCTGTTTCACGTATCTGCGCATATAAACAACGATTCCAAGCCTCATAGGGGAAAGAACTAAGATCAGGTGAGCCTATTTTAAAATAAATACATTTTTTTTCATTATGAAGTGCAGATGTTAAAGGCATTGATTGATGATTAAGATTTGATAATCGTTCACCCCAATCAGAGAGTCGTATATTATATGTATGTTTTTGTTTATTCTCTTCGAGTGGTTTTCTTTCATAAATAATGAAGGTTCCTTTGCCAACTTCGGATGACAAATATCCTTCCGCCGTTAACATTTCATATACTTGATTTACAATCCCTCTTGAAATTTCATAAATCATAGCAAATTGACGGGTGGAGGGAAGTTTTGTTCCTTTTTTAAGTTTGCCAGTAATAATTTCGTCATGTATCGCATGGTAAAGTGCAGCATATTTATAACGGTATTTTTGCAAATAACTATTTAAGGGGATATGAAAATCCATGAAATCAGACCCTTCCTAAGTATTAACAATTATTCATAAGAATTTCTTTTATCAGTTCTATTTTAAAATTGGTCTATAAAAATCATTATAAATTGGAACTTTTATTTGATCAATTTTTGGATTAAACTCATAGAAACTTTTAACAAGAAAAATAGGTGAGGAGAGAATTATTGTGGAACTTCAGGATCATGAATTAATAGGGGAAAGAGTGAAAATCATCCCAATGACAGAAGAACATACGAATGCATTATTTAAGGCTGGAAAGCAAGAGAAGATTTGGGATTATATGCCGCGAAGGGTTTCTAACATAAAAGATATGGAGGAATTAGTAATGGAAGCTCTATCTGATAAGAAAAAAGGTACATCGTTACCATTTGTAATCGTGGATCTCCAGTCTAATGAAATTGTAGGTAGTACTCGCTTCATCCATATCAATTTAAAAGATCGTCATTTAGAAATAGGTTGGACATGGTTAAATCCTATTGTTTGGAGAACAAAAGTGAATTCGGAATGTAAATATTTGTTGTTAAAATATTGCTTTGAACAACTTAATCTTACTCGAGTGCAATTAAAGGCAGATGAGAGAAATATTAGATCATTGCAAGCGATTGAACGAATTGGAGGTCATAGAGAAGGGATTTTACGAAAAGACCGTGTCCTTCCAGATGGTTTTATTCGAAATGCGGTTTATTACAGTATTATTGAAGAAGAATGGTTGGCTGTTAAAAAGAAATTAGAATCGTCTTTATAATGAATCACTACATTTTGAACAATATTTTTATCCAAAACTATACATCATTAATAACATAATTTTGATGTTTACCTTATATCTTCCCGTAATGACAACATCTTATGAGTGTTGTGCAATTCCCTATCGGTGATACTACATATATAACGATAGGAGGTGAATCTGATGGCTAACAAAAAAGTTGTACCTGGATGTGAATCAGCGATTAATCAATGGAAATATGAGTTTGCATCAGAGCTAGGATTATCGGTGGGACAGCAAGCAGCAGTTGACTATTACAGTGAATTTGCTTCAGAGCTAGGTACCGTTCCAAAACAAGCTTTAAAAGAGGATTATTGGGGGCACATCTCTGCAAGAGAATCAGGTGCTGTTGGCGGAGCCATTACAGCAAGATTAATTCAACAAGCAGAGCAGGTATTATTAAATTCATAGCTCCACTTCAATTGGGATATTTTTTTAATTAAAAAATTTTTAAAACCGTTAGTATTAGGTTTGACACTCATAATCAATTCAAGTAATATAATATTTTGAAGGTTCATTAATAATACCAACCTTTTCCCCTAGGGAAAAGGTTCGTTTTTTGTATATGATTATATAAATTTTATGTTTATTTATTAGTAGGAGGTTGATTGAGTTGGCTATGCAAAAAAGTCGTCGTTTATTTACATCAGAGTCTGTAACAGAAGGGCATCCTGATAAATTATGTGATCAAATTTCAGATTCCGTTTTAGATGCTTTTATGAAACAAGATCCAAATGCTCGGGTAGCTTGTGAAGTATCCACTACAACTGGATTAGTACTAGTTGCTGGGGAAATTAGTAGTGATTTTGCTACATACATTGATATTCCTGGTCTTGTTCGTGACACAATTAAAAACATTGGTTATGTTGATGCGAGATATGGTTTAGATTACAGAACATGTGCTGTACTTTCATCCATTGATGAGCAATCACCTGAAATTGCACGTGCAGTAGATACAGCGCTTGAAGCAAGAGAAGGTCAGATGAGTGAAAGTGAAATTGAAAGTATTGGTGCTGGAGATCAAGGTTTGATGTTTGGATTTGCAGTGAATGAAACACCTGAATTAATGCCTTTACCCATTTCATTATCTCATCAATTGGCCCGTCGTTTAACTGAAGCAAGAAAAGAAGGCATTATAGATTATCTTCGCCCAGATGGTAAAACACAAGTTACGATCGAATATGATGAAAATGATAAACCGATCCGAGTAGACACGATCGTTGTTTCTACACAACATCATGAAAACATAAGCTTAGAACAAATTAAAAAAGATGTTATCGAGCATGTAATCAAACCTGTTGTGCCTGCTGCATTTTTAGACGAGAATACAAAATATTTTATTAACCCTACTGGAAGTTTTGTTGTTGGAGGTCCTCAAGGAGATGCTGGGTTAACAGGACGCAAAATTATTGTTGATACGTATGGAGGATATGCACGTCATGGAGGCGGAGCATTTTCTGGTAAGGATGCGACAAAAGTGGATCGTTCCGGTGCATATGCAGCGAGATATGTTGCAAAAAATGTCGTAGCTGCAGGTTTAGCTACCAAATGTGAAGTCCAGGTTGCTTATGCAATCGGTGTTGCTCAACCGGTATCTATTAGTGTTGATACGTTTGGTACAGGTGTTGTGAGTGAAGAAAAACTTGTAGAAGCGATACGCAAGATATTTGATCTCCGTCCAGCTGGAATTATTAAAATGTTAGATTTACGCCAACCGATTTATCAACAAACGGCAGCATACGGCCATTTTGGACGTTCAGATGTTGACTTGCCTTGGGAGCGTACAGATAAAATAGAATTACTAAAAAATGAACTTCAATAAATTATAAAAAAAGAAAATAAATAATCGAACAGATAAGTAAAATCTAAAAGTGTTTTTAATTTATTAAGCATTGATGAGTAAATCATCAGTGCTTTTTTTGATTTTATCTGTGAAAAGCACTAAATCTACCTCGTTTTACATATATTTGCTAGTTTCTCAACTTTTCATAAAATTTCATAAAAAAAACGTAACTTTTTGTCACCTTCTGTAGTCTAATTAGTAGAGGAAAAAAGAATTTTATTAAATCTATTAAAGTTGTTCAAAAATTTCTATTATCATGATTATTAATAAACTAGGAGAGAGAATATGAAATATAAACATAATAACAAAGGCAGATTTCTCAGTAAAAAGGTCATTCCAATTGTAGTAAGTAGTTTTATAAGCGCTCAGCTTTTATTTTCACCTATATCAGGGTTAAATATATCACAAGTAGAAGCAGCTTCAGCTAAATTATTGAGTGAAGAGATGATTACCTCAGGTGCTGTATTACAAAATTATACTTTTACAATGCAGAGAGATGGAGAATATATCAATACAGAGGTTGGTGTTATTAAGTTAGATTTAAATAATCCCTATGTCAAGTTAGATGTAATGACAGGTGCCCACGGACAGTTTACAGAAAGATCAACCGTTCAAAATATGGTGAAATATACAGATGCAGTTGCAGGAGTGAATGGTGATTTTTATGCAATGAGTTCAGAGGGTGTACCCCTTGGACCGACCATATCTGACGGAGAAATCATGGCATCTCCAAGTGAATTAACGGGTATGTATACGTTTGGAATTACAGAAGCCAATAAACCTGTCATTGGACTCTATGCATTTGAGGGATTAGTGACAGCCGAGAATGGGGAAAGTTATCCCCTTAGGGGAATGAATAAAACGTATGCGTGGTTGGAGCCAGGTCATTTACATAGTCATGCAGATTCTTTATATGTTTACACGGATGCTTGGGGAAGTGAGCAAAGAGCTGCAGATGGTGCAACAACACCTACAGAAGTCTTAGTTGTAGATGATGTGATTGAAGAAATCTCTGAAGGGGAATTTCTACCGATGACTCCTCCGAAGGATGGGTACATTTTAAGAGCCCATGGTAAAGCAGCGAAGTTTGTTACAGAAAACATGCAAGTAGGCGACGAGATTGACACAGATTATGAACTTCTTTCGCTAAGTGATGAGGGTCAGAATATAAAAGAAGACGACTTTAAAATGCTGATTGGTGGCCATACCGTTTTAATACAAGATGGGAAAGCCGCAGATTTTTCCAGGGATGTATCTAGTTTATTGGGGAATCGCTCTAGGACGGCAATTGGTTATTCTAAAGATGAAAGATATGTTTACATCGTGACAGCAGATCACTATGGTGAAAGTGATGGATTAAGATTAAGTGAATTACAAGAATTGATGTTACAGCTTGGTATTTGGAATGGGATCAACCTTGATGGTGGAGGTTCAACTCAACTCGTATCACGTCCGTTGGCTGAATTTGATGTTGAACTAAGCAATCAACCCGAATATGGAAGTGAAAGAAATGTTGTAAATGGGGTAGGTGTATATTCAACAGCTCCAGAAGGTGAATTGAAGGGAATGTTTTTAGATGGAAAAACAACGCTTTTCAAAAATGAACAAACAACCTATCAAATGAAAGCATATGACGAATATTATAATCCAATAGATGTTAGTGAATTGGATGTGAATTGGTTGATAGCAAATCCAATTGGGGATTTTGAAGGGGACGTATTTACACCTAAACAATCTGGCACAACTCAAATTACTGCTACCTCAAATGATATTAATGAAAGCTTGGAAATAGAAATCATAGGAAGACATAATTTGTCCAACATGGGATTCTCTGCATCCAATTCTAATATGCTCGTTGAAGGCGGAACGTATAAACTACCTGTTTTTGTGAAATCTGAATCTGGAGTCAAACGCACGGTTCCAGCTGAATTAATAGATTGGGAGTTTATTGGTTTTTCAGGAACGATGGATGGAGATACACTAACCGTTCATCAACTTGGAAATAAAGGAATTGGTAAAATCATTGCTAAATATGATGGTTATAGTTCTATGTTAACCTTATCTGCAGGAATGTTGAGAGAGTGGGAAGATTTCAATCTTGGAGAAGAAGTTCCAGTATCTTTTACAGTTTATCCTTCTTTTGTGAGTGGGGACTTATCCTTCCAACGTGAATCTGCCAACAATCAAAGTCTTAGATTAGACTATGACTTTTCTGAAGGTGAAACTGTAAATAAGGCTGCATATGCTGTCTTTAACAATGACGAGGGAATAGAGGTAGATGGAGAGCCTCAATTCTTGAAAGTAGACTTGTTTGGTGATAACAGTTACAACTGGGTTAGAGCCGAAGTTATTGATGGTAATGGTGATGTTCAAAAAATAGATATCTCAAAAAATGTGAACTGGGAAGGCTGGGAAACAGTAAACGTTAATCTAGCAGATTATAATTTAACGTATCCTATAAAAATGAAAAGGTTATATATTGTAAGTCCTGATGTTGGACAAAATGATAGGGAAGTCACTGGTTCTGTTGCATTTGATAACATCTTCTTTATGTATAGAGGTGAAATTCCAGCGATTATTAAACCAAAAGTTGAGATGACATTAAATAAACAAATTCTTACAGTTGACGGTATCTCTCAGGAGTTAGATCAAGCTCCTGTTGTGATGGAAGGTAGAACGATGGTTCCACTTCGTTTTATTGTAGATGCTTTAGGTGGACAAGTCACATGGGATTCAGTAGAAAAGAAAGTGATTTTAATTAAAGAGGATCAGTTAATAGAATTATGGATTAACGACCCAGATATTAATTTAAACGGGAATAAAGTAACCTCAGATGTTCCACCTTCTGCTATTAATAATCGTACAATGGTTCCTTTACGATTCGTTTCAGAATTTTTTGGCTGGAAAGTAGGCTGGGATTCAACAACAAAGAAAATCACGATGGAATAAATATTGACATCAATTTACTTTCATTCTTGCTTAATTATGGTAGTATTAAGATATAGGCGCATATTTCGACAATAGTAGACTTTTATGGCGTTCAAACGACATGAAAGGCTACTATTTATAGGTATTAAAGTTTATTTTAGATACCTATGTTTTCTCTTTAAAGAATCTACAATACATAATTTCGGCTTGAAATACCAGAGAGGGAGTAGGATATATAGTGACGAACTTGGATGCTATCGATAAAGTCATAACAAAAACAATGGAAGTCATGGATGATAGCAAGTATCAAATATATGAAATCTCTGAAAGTGCTCGCTCTGAGTTAGAAGTTTTAAATAATGATTTAATTAGAGTCATGGGAGAAATCGACAAAGTTATACGTATTGTTGATGATTTTGAATTAAAATTTAGAGATGCTAGAAACAGACTCTCGGAAGTAAGTCGGGACCTGCATCAGTATGGAGAAAACGATATTCGAAGAGCCTATGAAACAGCAAATAACTTTCAAATTGAGTTAATTGTTTATCGTGAGAAGGAAAAGAATCTAAAAGATCGAAGAGATGATTTGCACCAAAGAATTAAAAATATCGAAGGTACGATTCATCGTGCAGAAAACGTTGTTTCTCAAATGAATGTTGTGGTTGATTATTTGAAAGGTGACTTAAGCCAAGTTTCTCGCATCCTAGAAACAGCAAAAAACAGACAACTTATCGGATTGAAAATTATTTTGGCACTAGAGGAGGAAAGAAAGAGGATTTCCCGGGAAATTCATGATGGAATTGCTCAATCTATGGCGAATTTAGTATTACGCACCGAAATTGTCGAACGTATGTTAAGTAAAAAGAAATACGATACGTTAATGGATGAGTTCAATGATTTTAAAAACCAAATGAGATCAGGGTTAGAAGAAGTGAGGAAAATTATTTTTAATCTTCGACCGATGGCTTTGGATGATTTAGGGCTTGTTCCAGCGTTGAGAAAGTACTTACATGATTTTGAGGAAAAATATGTGTTAAAAACCTCAATTGATGTTCATGGACATGAAATTCGTTTATCATCAGCAATGGAAGTTGCGATTTATCGGTTTGTGCAAGAGTTTTGTTCGAATACGTATAAACATGCAGATGCCTCTCAAATTAAATTAGATATTTCCTTTGAGAACGAAATGATTTCTATCTGTTTAGAGGATGATGGACTAGGATTTGATGTAGAACAAATGGAACTAAAAATTCTTGGTGGTAGTCATTATGGTATTATCGGGATGCGCGAGCGGGTAGAACTTCTTGAAGGAGACTTTGAAATCCGTTCTGCATCAAATAAAGGTACCCAAATTACGATGAAGGTACCTGTCAATGAGAGTGAAGAAAAGGAGTGAGATAGTATGAATAATGATCATAAAGTAAGAGTGATCATTGCAGATGACCACGCTCTTTTTAGGGAAGGGTTAAAAAGAATTTTAGAAATGGAGGATCAGTTGGAAGTCATATCTGAATGCGGGGATGGCAGTGAAGTGTTAGAATGCTGTAAGAAGCATAAACCCGACGTTCTTTTATTAGACATTAATATGCCAAATGAAAATGGTGTAATAACAACAGAGAAAGTCACTCAACATTTTCCTTTTGTAAAAATTGTTATTTTATCTATTCATGATGACGAAAGTTATGTATTTGAGACCCTAAAAAAAGGGGCATCCGGTTATTTATTGAAGGACATGGAATCAAATGAGTTAATTCATGCGATTAACTCTGTAGTGAAAGGGTATTCATACATACATCCGAAAGTATCCGGTAAATTAATCAACCACTTAAGAAGAATGACTTACTTAAATGAAACTGGGATTGCCAAACCACAGGAGCAGCAATCAAAGGTAACTTCAAATGTACGATACATATATGATTTAGAAAACCCTCTAACAAAACGTGAAGCGGAGGTCCTTTGTTTGATGGCAGAAGGTAGAAATAACAAAGCAATTGGCGAGCAATTATTTATAAGTGAAAAAACAGTAAAAAATCATGTGAGCAGCATATTACAGAAATTAGAAGTAGAAGATCGTACTCAAGCAGTAATTAATTCAATTAAAAAAGGTTGGGTCACACTTTAAGATAAAATCCTATAAATCATTTGAATTTTATTTTATTCCCTCAGACCTCTTTTTGCATATCCAATTGGAACTCTACAATCCCTTATGGCATATGATGACATATAAGGGAGGTAGAACATGTGATGATATCTGGAATCTTAACGATTATAGGAATTTATGTTTTGTGTGCACTAATCGTTCATGTTTCCCATTATTTTCACCTTAAAAAAAAGGGAGAGATTGGACTTCATAAAGTTCACTATGTCATCATCTCATATCAGAATGAAAAATTAATTGAATGGGTTCTTCGATCCATCTTTTTCTTTTTTTGGTTACATGGCAAAGAGGTAAAAATAACCGTTGTGGACAAAGGATCAACAGATGATACACTTGCCATAACAAATCGAATGATTTTGCATAAGGATGTGCAGATTAAAAGTGTTCCAATGAATGAGAAATTTAATTTAGAAAATAATATGTTTGATAAAAATGTAACCGTTATCGATTTAACAAAGGATTTTTGTTTACAAAATATCCTATTACTTTAAAAAACGCTTCGTTTAGTAGACAAAAAAATAATAAAATCTATCGGAGTGAAGAACACCCGATCAGCAATAAGCTGATTGGGTGTTTTTTTCGCAGTTACCAGCTCATGGATGGACTGGTGTCAGAATTACCACATGGACGTAGCAGTTTATGATTGATCCACATGGATGTGGATGTTATTAGTCGGGGTACAATTTTACTAATGCCAAGTGAGATGGAGGGAATTATGAAAGTCCATTTATATGCTGTAAATCATTCAATGGATCAAGATGGTAAACGAAATTTTTGGAGATGGTATGTATCATTTGAGATGCAAGTAGATGCTCAGTATTGGTTCAGACAAAGGAATCACCCGTATATCGTTGTGCTTAAGCCGAAGTTACCGTTAGGTATAGCCTTGGAGTATTGCAAAATATTTCATTCATTTGCTCGATTAAAATATTCGAATCAAGATAGTAAACAACTGACTCAAAAATGGGTTCGTTTTATGCTTCTACATCAGGAACATGTGCAGTTAAGTGAAAATCTACAGAAACAGCTATCTTTCAAATTTGTTCAAGCAGTTCAATATAAGAACCATGCTGATTTCAACATGAATTCGAAAATGGAAAGTAAAATTATACAATCCATTCAGGGTAGAGAATTACTACAAGCTGAATTTATTCATGTATTAAAAAGGTTAGGTTACACAACCGAAGATCAATGGACAGCGATCATTCAACACTTATATTTAACAGGACAAATTGAAATTAAAAGTGGAGTAACGATGAACCAGAAAAAATCATTCCCTTGGTTACAGCAACAGAAAGAAATGACTTGTCATCGTTGCGGTAGCGGTAGAGAATACATGTACGAAACATTATGTTTATTTTGTGAAGAAAATTGCCTGTATTGTGAGCACTGCATTACGATGGGGAAAAGCAGGTATTGTACGCCGCTAATTCAGGGGAAAGGATCATCTTCATCCCACATGCAATCACAAGTTTTAATGAATAAGATGCACCCATCAAGTGATTTGAAACATTGGAACTTAAGCCAACCACAAATAGAAGCAGTGAGAACTGCATCAGCATTTTTAAATGAAATGAAACATAACATTACGGCAACAAAACCTCCCCACTTTTTAATATGGGCTGTTACTGGTGCAGGGAAAACGGAAATGATTTTTCCTTTAATCCAACAAGAAATAAATAATGGTCATCAAGTGATGCTGGCTACACCCCGAAAAGATGTAGTTCTTGAATTGCAACCACGTTTACAAAAAGCTTTTCCGCATTTACAAATCGTAACCCTGTATGGTGGAAGCCCTCAAAAATGGGAAGAAGGAAATTTGTTCATTGCTACAACACATCAGTTGCTTCGTTTTTGGCAAAAGTTTGATTGCATCATTATTGATGAACTAGATGCTTTTCCTTTTCATAACAATGGTATGTTACAGTATGCTGCAATGAAAGCATGCAAACCACAAGGGAGATACATCATGTTATCAGCCACACCTCCTGCACAGATGGTCAAATTGATAGAACAAGGTCAACTTCCTCATGTGAAAGTGCCCGTACGATACCATCGACATCCGTTACCTATTCCTCAAAGAGTATCTTTCCCATCTTTACATCACATTTGTTCAAATGATCAAATTGAATTCACATCATTAAAAGGGCCCATAAATAAATTCCGAGTAGAGAAAGGTTTATTACAACGTATCAGAGACACAATGAAAAAGGAGGCGATTTGTTTTATCTTTCTACCGAAAATAAAGTATATCAACCCATTTGTTCAATACTTAAGAACAAAATGTAAGGATGTAAATGTGCAAGGCGTTTCTTCAATCGATAAACAACGAGAGCTGAAAGTACAAGCTTTTCGAAATAGAGAGATTCAAATATTAGTGACAACTACGATATTAGAAAGAGGGGTAACGGTACCTAATACAGATGTTTATATTATCGATGCGGACTCTAACATGTTTGATGAAGCGGCTTTAGTGCAAATGGCAGGACGAGCTGGGAGGTCAGCGCAATATCCCGATGGAAAAGTGTACTTTTTCTCAAATGAGAAAACAAAAAGTCAGGTAGTGACCATGAAACAAATCAAACAAATGAATACATTAGCTGAGCAAAAAGGATATCTGAAGGAAGAATACTCTAGATAAGATAGAGGGGGTAGATTCAATGTTTAAAGAAAAGGTTCATTTTATTCAAACTCAATGGCAGTTTCTACGTTCGATCTTTTCTAATAACGCTAGTACATGTTTAATTTGTAAAGTAACTCCCCAAACCTACCAAACCTTATCCTTATGTAAACCATGTGCTGCTATGATACCATGGATAACGAAAGTTTTATGCCCCATTTGTGGACGATTTGAAGTTTGTCATGATTGTGTTCGTAGATCAAACACATATTATGAATATAACAGAAGTTCGGTGGAATACAATGACACCATGCGTGAATGGTTGGCGTTATATAAATATAGAGGGAATGAAAGAATCGAAAGTTTATTTATAAAAATGGTAGATTATGCGTTCCAGTCGTTATTAATGTCCACTCCCTTACAGATTCACTCTATTGACTGCTTCACTTATATCCCATTAAGTGAACAAAGATTACAAGAGAGAGGTTTTAATCAAGCAGAGCGATTTGCTCGAGGTCTGAGTAATAAACATCAAATCCCTGTCATTGAGCTTTTGAAACGAACTCGACATACTGAAAAACAAAGTGTGGGTTCTAGGTCCAATCGTTTTTCTAATATACAAGGAGCCTTTGTTATCAATGAAAAAGAAGTATGGCGATTAAATAAGAAGGGGGCTTTGCATATCGTTGTGATTGATGATGTATATACAACGGGGAGTACGTTAAATGAGTGTGCGAAGGTGATTACGTCTCACTTGTCTGCTAAGGTATATGGGGCGACTTGGGCGAGGTGATGTATTTTTATTAAAAATCATTTACAATACACATAAAAAAAGGTAAAATATTAAACCCAGATTGTGAAAAAAGTAGATCTATAGGATGGTTTGTCGATCAATGTGGTACTGATTCGTGAAAATACGATGAAAAAATAAGGAGAATCAATATGCCATTCACTTTCTCACACCCTCTATATGCCATTCCACTAAAATGGATCAAACCAAAGTATTTTTGTGTTACTGGTCTCGTACTAGGAAGTATGTCCCCTGATTTTGAGTATTTCATAGCATTGGAACCCTATCGAACAATAGGTCACTCAGTAACAGGATTATTTATGCAATCTATTCCTCTAAGTATTTTATTTGCTTTCATTTTTCATAAAATAATAGTTAAAACCCTATCATTACATTTACCAAGTTTCTATAACTTAGATATGAGATCCTATCAAGTGTTTCATTCATGGCAGTTAAATACGTTTCGAAAATGGATTGTTTTTTTAACCTCAGTAGTTATTGGATTCTATTCTCATATATTTGTAGATTCTTTTACACATACAGGTGGTTATTTTGTTTTAAGATTTTCATTTTTTTCAAACACAATAAATTCGATACCTATATATAAGTTCCTACAACACATATTATCTTTATCGGGTCTTTTGTTCCTAACCCTTCTTTGTTTCAAAGTATTACGCAAACAAAATAACTTTCAAAGAAAAAGAATCATTAGTCAAAAGCAGAAACTAAAATACTGGAGTGTTGTTTTATTCACTGCTTTGGTAGTTACTACATTGAAACTATTATTTACATCTAGCACTAATATAATTGGGATCATAATAGTATCTCCCATTTCTGGAACTTTATTAGGTATATTTGCAGCATCAATGTTTTATAAAATAAATAAAAGGAGAAATATAAAATGATAGACACAGATCGTCTCATCTTTCGAAAATATACATTGGAAGATTTGGACTTTTTAATCTCAATGACCTCTGATCCAGAAATGATGAAATACATTGGTAAAGGAACAACCTGGACTGAGGATTTTACGAAAGAACGAATGAAGTTATGGATGAGCAGATATGAAGAAGGCCATATTAGTCTTATGTTAGCCATTAGAAAATCAGATCAATCTTTTATCGGACATGCAGGACTGCTTCCACAAGAAGTAGAAGGGAAAGATGAACTAGAAGTTGGTTATTGGATCGCTAAACCCTATTGGGGTCAAGGTTATGCTTCTGAAGCAGCTATCGCTTGGAAGGAATACGGGATGAACCATTTAGGGAAAGATAGATTAATTTCACTTATAAAACTTGGAAACAAAGGTTCACAGAAGGTAGCCAAGAAAAATGGAATGACCTTAGAAAAAGAAATTGTATTTCATGAGGTAGAAGCAGAAATGTGGTCCATTCATCGATAAAATAAAGTGAAGAGGTGCACTTGAGAAAGGAATGAATGACATGAATAAATGGGTCTTAATATTCTTTATTTTCATAATTAGTTTTCTAACGGCCTGTCAAAGTGATGATCCCTTAGATTTAAGTCAACCCCCATCAACAGAAATTTCAGATTCTAATCCACCAAATGATGATCAGTCTTCTTCCACAGAAGACGAGCAAGAACAAGATCCAATCATACAGCAACTTGAACAAATGACATTAAAACAAAAAATTGGTCAACTTTTTGTAGTTGGTTTTGATGGTTTGGAACCAAATGATCAAATTAAAACCTTGATTCAAGAGCACCATGTTGGTGGCATTATTTTATTTAGTAGAAATATTGAAACAAGTAAACAGCTTTTACAGCTAACCAATGATTTAAAGCAACTAAATCAATCAAATCAAATCCCTTTAATTATCTCTGTAGATGAAGAGGGCGGTAGAGTATCTCGTTTGCCAAGCAATGCGACCAAATTCCCATCCAATTTATTTATAGGAGGCAAGGGTGATCCTGTCCTAACTCATGATATTGGGTTAGTTATTGGTAATGAATTGGCAGCACATGGTTTTAATTTGGATTACGCACCTGTTTTTGATATTTTCAGTAATCCCAAAAATACTGTTATTGGAGACCGTGCTTATGGAACAACACCAGAGATAGTCAAAGAACATGGAAACGCATTTATGTTCGGTTTGCAAAAATCGAATGTCATTTCTGTTGTGAAACATTTCCCCGGTCACGGTGATACTGTCATTGATTCACATAAAGGTTTACCTGTTGTTCATAAAACGGTAGAGCAGCTGAAAGAACTGGAACTTCAACCATTTCAAGAAGCAATACAGGAAGGTGCAGATGTAGTGATGGCTGCCCATATTCAATACCCTAACATAGATGGGAGTGGAAGACCTGCATCATTATCTAAAATACTCATTACGGAGTTATTACGAAATGATATGGATTTTCAAGGTGTTGTTATCACGGATGATATGGAAATGGGAGCGATTAAAAAACATTACGGAGCAGGAGAAGCCGCGGTATATGCTGTTCAAGCTGGGGTGGATCTTTTACTTTATTCACATCACTATGATTTACAGAAGGAAGCTATTCAATCAATAGAAGTCGCTATAGAAACAGGAGAGATTACTTTACAGCAGTTAAATGAAAGTGTCGAGAGGATACTAAGGCTAAAGGAGAAATATAATCTAAATGATGACCCTCAATCTAAAGCAGGTCTTGAGATTGTAGGTTCTGAGAAACATCAAGCTGTAAGAGATCAACTAATGGATTAAATAGTGCATTTTCAATAAGTGAGTGGTATAATATGTATATTAATTGATACAATAAAAAAGAGTCGGGTGCCAGCCGACTCCGTGTACAACTCATTTTGGTAGGGACTCCTTCCGAAATAAAAAATTTGGAGGAAATAACCACTAGGCGTCAAACCTTAGAGTGGGGTTATTTCCTTTTTTCAGTACCATAATTTTCTACATTTTAATGTAAAAATCGACAAGATAGTATACACACAAACCTTCTTCAGGTATGATAATAAATAAAAAATAGTTTACTTTGGTAGGATAGATAGAAATCAGAGGTGTTATATATTATGTCTATAGATCAATTAAATAATTGTATAAATTGCGGTCGTTTATTTGTAAAGAACGTTAGTAACATCTGTCCAAGATGTGTGGAAGATATCAATCAACAATATGAAAGATGTGCGGAATATATAAAAGAAAACCGCGCATGTACGATTTATGAATTAAGTGAAGAAACAGATGTATCCGTTCGACAAATCACACAATTTATTCATGAAGGCCGTATCTTAATCGGTGACTTAGAAAACTTAGGTTATCCTTGTAATTCATGCGGGCAATTAATAAAAGTAGGAAGAGTATGTGATAACTGCAGCCTTAGAATTGCAAGAGAGGTTCGTGATGTAACAAGTAGAAATGCGGATGAAGAGCAAGAGGAAGCAAAAGTTTCTTATCTTCACAAAAATAGCAACATGAAAAAGAAATTTTAATATGATGAATAACTATAAAGTTTCTCAACAAACCTGCCGATAATAGTAGTAAATGATTATCGGCTAATTTGTATGTAAAGATTTGTGAGGTGATCCACATGAAAATTAATAAAATCAATCCAGTAAATGCGATTCAAAACTATCGTCAACAGCAGGATATAAACCAAGAAAAGAAAGCAAGCAAAAAAGCAATGCAGCGGGATGAGGTGCAAATTTCACCTGAAGCGAAGGAATTACTGGACACAAAACCAACGGAACGAGAAGAGAAAATCGAAGATTTAAAACAAAGCGTTTCTAATGGAACGTATCAAGTAGATGCCAACAAAATCGCAGAGAAACTATTACCGTATTTCAAAAAACAATGAAAAAGGTGAGAGAGCATGTCAGTTTATGACATAGTACAACATTTAGAAACGTTGGATCAGATTCACTTCAAATTAATAGAACTTGGTAAACAAAAAAAACAAATCATAATAGATAACCATATAGAAGAACTTACGAAAATCATGAATCAGGAATCAATGCTGTTAAAACAAATCACAGAAGTAGATTCTAAACGGGTGAAGGTTGTTGAAAACATCGTAAAACAAAAAGGAATGCAGCCGAATCCGAACCTTACGATTACAGAGTTAACAAGATTTATCATTGATCCAGAGGAAAAGAGAGCTTTAAAGGCAGCGCAGAATAAGCTTTTGAAAACCATGGATGAAATGAAAAATTTGAATACATTGAATCAACAATTAATTGAACAATCTTTATCATATATTAATGTGACATTAGAAACGGCTCTAGGTACAGCAGACGACAATGTGACCTATCAAAATCCATTAACGAATCAACATGGGTCTCGTAAAGGAATATTTGATGTAAAAGGCTAAAATAGCTCGGACTAATTAGTAAAGGAGAATACATATGGGATCTACATTCGGAGGAATAGAAATAGCCAAACGTTCTTTAACCGCACAGCAAACGGTAATGAATACGATTGGACATAATATAGCAAATGCAAATACAGTGGGATATACTAGACAAGTAGTAAATCTAGTCGCTTCTAAACCTATGGAAGCTCCAGGTTTAATGAGAAGCACAAACCCAGGTCAAATTGGACAAGGGGTAGATTTCGATTCCATTAATAGAATTAGAGATAGCTTTTTAGACGATCAGTATCGAAATGAGCAAAAATATCTTGGGGAATGGTCTATAAAAGAAGATACATTACAAAAATTAGAAGCCATATTTAACGAACCTTCTGAAACAGGGTTAACACAAGTTCTCGAGAAGTTTTGGAATGCATGGCAGGATGTTAGTAATGATCCAGAGAATGTCACTGCACGTACTGCGTTAAAAGAAAATGCATTGGCGTTAACAGATACATTGAATCAATTAGATAAACAACTTAATGATTTTGCAAATGATTTAACCGAAAACATGAATGTGAAAATGACAGAAGCAGATAATATGCTGACGCAAATTACAAATTTAAATAATGAGATTTTTAGAATAGAAGGAATGGGCGATAATGCAAATGATCTAAGAGATCAGAGAGATTTTCTCGTAGACAAGCTTTCCAATATCGTAAATATCGATGTCTCTGAAACAGAAAGTGGCTACACAATCTCTATGGGTAGTATTAGTTTAGTAAATGGGATTAATAAAGAATTTACATTTGATGAAGCCTCTTTAAACAGCAGCATTTCTTCTGGAGATTTAAATAGCGGTGAACTATACGGTATGGTTGAATCAAGAGATGAATATGTCGCAGAATATGCTTTTCAAATAGATGCTATGGTAAAAGCTTTGGTAGAAGGTGACGTAGAAGTGACACTTCCAGAGGGTTCCGTGATTCCTGAAGGGACAACTTTAAATGGGATCACTTATACTGGAACAATAGAAGAAAGAACATTAGGAGCAGATACAACCGTAACCGTCCAAGGACTAAATGGGATACATGAATTAGGTTACTCTCTTGAAGACCCTCCACAATCGGGTATTCCATTTTTTACTTTAAAAGAGGGTGCTACGGAATGGGATGCGAGCAGCATTACTGTAAATCCAGAGATCCAGGACAATCCTTCCAAAATCGCTTCATCGTCACGAGTGGATGAAAGTGGCAATGTAATCTTCGGGAATAATGATATTTCATTGTTAATTGCGGGATTGAAAAATGTAGATTTAAGTTACACTTCAGGTACAGCAGGAGATCCAGTGTTGTCCAACGGAACTTTTGATGAATTTTTCCGATCCATGATTGGACAATTAGGGGTACAAACTCAGGAAGCAAGTCGACAAGTAGATAACCAACAAGTGTTGGTACAGCAAGTTGAAATCAATCGTTTATCGGTTAGTGGAGTATCTTTAGATGAGGAACTAGCTGATATGATTAAATTTGAACAAGCTTATAATGCTTCTGCACGGATGATGACAACAATTGATGAATTATTAAATAAATTAATTAACGGGACAGGTCGAGTAGGACTATAGAAAGCTGATTGAAGGAGTCGTTAAAGATGAGAGTTACTTCAGGAATGATGAACACCCAATTACTAACTAACCTAAATAATAACCTTGAAAGAATGACGAAATATCAAGAGCAATTATCATCTACAAAAAAATTAAATAAACCTTCAGATGACCCAGTTGGTGTTACTTATGCACTAAGATATCGATCTGATCTATCAGCAAACGAACAGTTTACTGAAAATGTAAGTTCAGCACTTTCTTGGTTAGAATTTTCCGATTCGATCTTAGATCAAACAAACGATGTATTGGATCGTGCACGCGAACTTACAGTGCAAGCGGCTAACGGAACCAATGATGATTCAGCACTTGATTCCATTAAAGAAGAAATGGAAGAACTATACGGACAATTAGTCACGATTGGAAACAGTGAGTTTAATGGAAAGTATGTATTTAACGGTCAACAAACAAATATAAAACCGTATACTGAAGGTAATGCAAAAAATGAGTCCACAGATGCGGGTCAGATCCAATATGCAATTGGAGAAGGTACGAAAATGGCTGTAAACGTAACAGGTGATCAGGTATTTGGTGGATTAAACCTGGATGGTACGCCACAAGCAGATAATACATTTAAAGTAATTGATGATATTATGACTCAACTAGAAAACGGAGATTTTGATGCTCTTTCAAATAGCTTAGGGGCACTAGACTCTCGAATAGACAAGGTGTTGAGTGTTCGTGCGGAGGTTGGAGCAAGAACGAATCGAGTGGAACTAACTAAATCTCGATTAGAGGATAACGATATCAATCTGCAAACCGTACTTTCTAAAACAGAAGATGCGGATTTAGCATTTGTTATGACCAAATTAACGGAGAGTGAGTATGTATATCAAGCGGCACTTTCTGTTGGTGCTAATATGATTTCAGTAAGTTTAGTAGATTTTCTAAGATAAAAAGGTGGTAGATTCACATGGCTTCCATTCCTCGTATTCAAATATTCCAGCAATATGCTCAGATTGGTTTAGACATTACACAAGGTAAAACAGAGATGAAGATGCCTAGAGCTACATTTGAGATGAAATCGAACAATCCAAAAATGTTGGTTACTTCCAGTGGAAAAGCTGAATTAAGAATTAATCAAGATAGAGCTTGGGATGCCATGGCTATTGGAGATCATTTAGCCTATATGCAAAATGTATACCAACAAGGAAAACAGATTTCGTTGCAGGGAATAGAACGAAGGGTGCAAAATGGGGACAGATTAGCTGCCATTCATTTAGGTGGAAATCCAATAGGGGAAATTGCCAAACAACAAGCATTTTCTGAAGTACCTGTATACACTACAGGACCTGCCTCAAGACTAAATGTGGACGTTCAAGTGAACCCAACCAAAACAGAGATTGGTTTAGAACGAGGTTCAGTAGAACTTCAATCACAGCAAATTCCGTTTGAAATATCACGTGATCGAAGTAAGGTGAATTTATATTTATTACAAAAAAATTCTCTAGATGTACAACCTCCACAAGTGGATATGCAAATATAATAAAGATAAAAACTGTAGGTGTAATTTTCCTATAGTTTTTTTATAATGAAAAAATGAAGAGAATGGGATAGGAGTGTGTTTTAAATGAAAATACAAACGAAACATTTTGGAGAAATTGAAATTGAAGAGAGTAAGATTATGACATTCACTCAAGGATTACTAGGTTTCGAAGATGTAAAAAGCTATGCTTTGCTTCAACTAGATCAAGAAATCCCTTTAACCTATTTGCAGGCTGTGGAAAAACAGGATCTAAATTTTATTATATTAGATCCTTTTCAGTTTTTTAAGGATTACAATGTAGAACTATCTAATGAAATACAAAAAGAATTGGACATTAAAGAACAGTCCGAGGTTACGATTTGGTCACTTGTATCGATCCAAGATAACTTAGAAAACGCTACATGTAACTTAATTGCACCACTTGTGATGAACATAAGAACAAAACAAGGTAAACAAATAATCCTTCACAATTCTAGTTATACTACAAAACATACTTTTATTCCTAAAAAAGCTGAAGTGGAGGGTGGATAAACATGTTAGTTCTCTCAAGAAAAAAAGGACAGTCCATTATGATCGGAGATGAAATTGAATTAACAATCATCGAAACAGAAGGGGAAACCGTTAAAGTAGGAATTTCGGCCCCTAAAGAGGTACAAGTTTATAGGTCTGAAGTATATGAATCCATCAAACTTTCTAACCAAGAAGCTGCGAATTTGAAGATTGATCCGACAAAATTACAAGCATTGTTTCAAAAAAAGACATAAAACAAACTTTTTTTTCAAAAATTTTAATTTTACTATAAAGTTTTTAACTGGTTCGTTCGATATATATAATAAGCCTGTTTTACTAGGTAATTTTACCCAATAAAATAGCAAACCACATGGATGTGGGAAAACATTAAATTTCAAGGAGGAAGTATATTATGATTATTAATCACAATATTACAGCTTTAAACACGTACAACCAATTAAGTTCAGCAAACACAAGCACAGGGAAATCCATGGAGAAGTTATCTTCAGGTCTTCGTATTAACCGTGCAGGGGACGATGCAGCAGGTCTTGCAATCTCCGAAAAAATGAGAGGTCAAATTCGTGGTTTGGATCAAGCTTCTCGTAACGCTCAAGATGGAATCTCTTTAATTCAAACTGCTGAGGGTTCGTTAGATGAAACTCAATCTATCGTGCAACGTATGCGTGAACTCTCTGTTCAGGCATCGAATGATACGTATACGGATGCGGATCGTGCAGAACTTCAAAAAGAAGTAGATGAATTAATTAGCGAAGTAGATAGAATTGCATCAGATACAGAGTTCAATACGAAGAATTTACTAGATGGTTCACAAGCAGGGGCTACAGTTGTAGGTGGGTCTGCTGCAAGCATGACTGCAGACTATAATAGTACTAATGCAACATTAGAAATTGATGGTAATACAATTACACTTACTAATGTTAATGGATTAGATGGTTCAGGTACTGCTATTGACCCTACAGCATTTTTAGCTGCATTAAATACTGACTTATCAGGTTCTGGTTATACAGCTGCAATTGATGGAAGTGATGTTTTAACTATCAGTAGTGATGATGGAAGTTCATTTACTATTGATAGTACTGCTAACCTAGGTCTTGCAGCAGTTGATTCAACAGGTGATGCATTAAGTTTCCAAATAGGTGCAAACCAAGGTCAAAACATTAGTTTCACTATTTCTGATATGTCAGCATCAGCATTAGGTATTGATTCTATCGATATTTCAACAAAAGATGGAGCAGATGCGGCAATTTCAGTATTAGATTCAGCAATTCAATCTGTTTCAACAGAACGTGCTAAATTAGGTGCGAACCAAAACCGTTTAGAGCATACAATTAACAACTTAAGTACGGCTTCTGAAAACTTAACTGCTGCAGAATCTCGTATTCGTGACGTAGATATGGCTAAAGAAATGATGTCATTCACAAAAGACAACATTTTAAGTCAAGCTGCAACAGCAATGTTAGCACAAGCAAACCAATTACCTCAAGGAGTTCTTCAACTTCTAGGTTAATTTTAACAACGATGAATTTCCTTAAAGATCCTAGAATTTATTCTAGGGTCTTTCTCTTTTTATATTATCTTTAGTTCATGTTACAAGCTTTTTTTACATAACAAATGTACTATTATTGCCATGTATCTTAGAGATTTTAAAATAAATAACTTTTTACTGATATTATAAAATTTACATAGATTGAGAAGTATACAACACCTACTAACAAAAAAAGAATCCTTAACCGATATAAAAGATATATAGAAAGAATCGAGGAGGATTTCTGATGAGTATGAACGTTTCATTTGATTCAATTTCACCAAAAACACCTCTTTCTTCAAATGAAGGGGTAAATCAGACAAATGAAAATTCTTTAAGAGTTAATCCATCATCAGAGTCAGAACAGCTTGCTAAAACGGTAAAACAACTTAAATTAAAGGAATCTGAAGGTGAAACATTATCTATTAGTGAAAAGCAGCTGGTGAGATTAGTAGAACAATCTAATAAGGCAATGTCACTATCATCTACTTCGTTAGAATATTCTGTGCATGAGGTCACAAATGATATTATGGTGAAGGTGTTGAATAAAGAAACAGGGGAATTAATTCGTGAAGTACCACCTGAAAAAATAGTGAATTTACTTGCCAAAAGCTTGGAGATGGCAGGCATTATCATAGACGAACGACGTTAGTTAGGAGAATGACTTATGGAAATAAGATTTACGGGTCTAGCTTCAGGTATTGATACTGAATCAATTGTTACTGAATTAATGAATGTAGAACGTTTAAAACTAATGAAACTTGAGAGAAGTAATCAAAAAACGGAATGGATAAGACAAGATTATTTAGATATAAATGCTAAGATATTAGATTATCGTAATAATAAAGTATTTAATTTCACATTAGAAGGAACATTGTCTTCTAAAAAAACCCAATTATATGGGGACACGGGTTCCATTACAGTAAAAGCAAGTACGAGTGCAGTGAATGGGACGATTCAAGTTGAAGTAAAGTCATTAGCAACTGCTGCAACTAACTATAGTAAAGATCCGATTGCTCTAGATGGTTTTGTTTCAAACGAATCTCTACAAAGTCAAGAGGTTCTTTTAAACGGTGCACCAACATTATCCGAAACATATAAATTTTCTATTAACGGAACAGAAATAGAGGTAAACACGACTGAAGATTCTTTAGATGATATTATAGAAAAAATTAATAAAAACACGGATGTAAGTGCTTATTATAGTGATGCAGAAAAGAAAATTTCATTTGTTGCAAACGAAACAGGTGCTTCTACGATTGATTTTAATGATTTAGACGGCGATTTTCTTACAAATATACTGAAAGTTGATTCGACAAATGAATTAGCTGGTACTGATGCTGAAGTGTATATAAATGGACTACAGACTTTTCAAAGCAGTAATACGTTTGATGTAAATGGAGTAGAGGTCACTATTCAAGAAGTTGGTTCTCCAACAACAATAGAAGTATCTAACGATGTAGATGCGATTGTGGAATCTGTTAATCAGTTTATTGAAGAATATAATGAAATATTAAATACATTGCAGGAAAAAGTTGGCGAAGATAAAGATTATGACTATTATCCCCTCTCAGATGAAGAAAAAGATGAATTAACAGAAGATGAAATAGAAAAATGGGAAGAACAAGCAAAAAGTGGCTTGTTAAAAAATGATGATTATATAACAAAAGCTATTGATGCGATGAGATCAATTTCTTATACATCAGTAGATACAGGAAGCGATATTTATAATACCTTAAGTTCTATAGGTATTACTACAGGTACATATCAAGAAAAAGGAAAGTTATATTTGGATGAAAGTAAACTTCGTGAAGCAATTGAAGCAGATGCTGAAGCAGTAGTTAATATGTTTGCTGTGGATTCATCCTCTGCTGAAAATACGGAGGGTGCAGGAGTAGGTGAAATTATTTATGATGCACTAGGGGATACATTAAAAGAAGTTACAGATGTTGCAGGTACTTCAAGCACATCTTTTGATGACAGTATTTTAGGTAAAAAAATGAAAGAACTAGATCAAGATATATTTGATTGGGAAAATCGGTTGATAGATATTGAAGAACGTTATTACGCTCAGTTTACAGCAATGGAGTTAGCAATTGAATCCTATAATAGTCAACTTGAATACATATTGAGTGCTTTTGGAGGACAACAAGCATAATAGGATAGGGGGAGTTTTAAATGTACCAAAACCAACAAAACAAATACCTACAAACATCGATTCAAACAGCATCACCAGCAAAGTTATTAATCATGTTATACGATGGAGCCATTAAATTTAGTAAATTAGCCATCGCAGCGATTGAAGATAAAAATTATGAAGCTGCGAATACAAACATAGGAAAGGTTCAAAATATCATTAATGAATTTATGGTGACTTTGGATCACAAAGCGGATATTGCAAAAGATTTAATGAAATTATATGAATACATAATGCATCGTACATCAGAAGCAAATATAAAAAAAGATACACAAGTTATGGAAGAAGTCATAGATTTATTACAACAGTTAAAAGAAACATGGGTTGAAGCAAGCAAATCACTGAATACAAACTCTAAAGAGATACAATATGGATAAGCTGATCCCACAATTAGAGGAACTAACAAAACAAACCTTTGAGCAACTTAACTCCATGAGCTACGAACAGTTAGAACAGTTTGTACAAAACCGGGAGAAAATCATCAACCAAATAAAGAACATTAAAATTACAGATGAACATAAACAAAAATATCAACAAATGATACAAAATATCACAAAGTATGATAAACAAATTTTAGAAAAAATGAAAAAATTAAAAAACGAAGCATCACAAGAACTACATAAAATACAATCTGGGAAAAAACAAAAAACAGCATATCAAAATGCGTATACTGCAGACAGTGTATTTTTTGACAGAAAGAAATAATGTCTTTCGTTTATTTTAATCTTGTAATAAAATAATAATATAGATGAATTTGTGAGGAGTTCTGAAATGGACGAAGAGAGTAAACAATTATTAAAAGCGTTAGTGGATGGACAGAGAGAAGTAAAAGCTAAATTAGACAGTCTTGAGTTAAAACTTGCTCATGAATCAGGTTCAATACGAAAAGAGATGAGAGAAGGATTTGAACGTCTTGAAAAAAACGTCGATTATTTAGCAGGAAAATCAGGTCAACATGAGATGGAAATAGAACTATTAAAAGCTCGTCAATTTCAAGAATAACAATATTTACGCGAGACGAATGGAAGCTCTAGAAGGGGCTTTTTTTTGTTGAATTAACCACACAATTAATGTCACTTTAACATTAAGTATGCAATAAAATAATCCACATTATCCACAAAACCTATATAAAAACCTGTGGATAATGTGGACAACTATGTGAATAACCAATGAAAACAAGCTTTCATACATATAATGTATTGTTTATATCCTAATTTTCAAAAAACTTTAACAATTTTAAGCTCAAGGGATTTTGAACAGTTTATATGAATATGATAAAATAAGGTTATGAAGGAGGGGATACATTATGAAATATAATATCCGTGGAGAAAATATCGAAGTGACCAGCGCATTAAGAGACTATGTTGAGAAAAAGATAGGTAAATTGGAAAGATATTTTGATGCTCCCCCTACATCAGATGTACATGTAACATTAAGTGTTTTAAAAGGTTTACAGAACGTTGAGGTGACCATTCCATTAACTGGTGTGATTTTACGAGCAGAGGAAAAAAACGAGGACATGTATGCTTCTATTGATTTGGTATTAGACAAATTGGAGAGACAAATCAGAAAGCATAAAACAAAAGTAAATCGTAAATTCCGTCAAGAAGGCAGTTTAAGAACACTATTTAAAGAAAATGGAAACTTATTCTCTCAAACAAATATAGAGGAAGAGGATGACCTCGAAGTTGTAAGAAACAAAAAGTTTACTTTGAAACCGATGGATTTAGAAGAAGCAATATTACAAATGAATATGGTAGGGCATAATTTTTTCGTTTTCTCAAATATGGATACAGAAGATGTAAATGTAGTATATAAAAGAGATGATGGTAAATACGGTTTAATTGAACCAGCAAAATAAAAACTAAATAATATACATGACTAAAAAGCTTGATCCTTTTGGATCAGGCTTTTTAATTGCTTACTATTCTTCTTGACTAGGCTAATGTTGTTATCTCTTCTCTCTTCCCCTTCAAGCAAGGTGGTTACAGTTGTACCCGACTTTTTCCTTTTATCACTTCTCTCTCTTCCCCGCTTGCATACAAATTGTATACTGTTGTGAGAGACTTTTGCGGTTTTAGCAAGTGGAACGAACGGCAGTATACAATTCTGTATGCTACCATTCTTAATCTTATTTTAATCTCCCATTAAGGAACGTTTCATCTTCATTTTGTACAATGAACTTGTGAACAACAACAACCATTCCCATTGTAAGGAAAATGAAAAGACAAAGAACAACTAAATCAACCACCTTTTATTAAGAAGACTCGTCCTCTCCCAAGGCGAGTTTTCTGCTTTTGTCGATAAAATGTTTGCTTAAAAATAGTTCAAATTTTCAAACATTACTCATATGAATCGTTCATATTCTTGAACGGAATACTACAAACTGATACAATTTATATATTATGTTATTTTAGGGAAAGGGGTTCTTCAAGAATGATAGGACTCGTTAAAAAAATATTAGGGGATCCAAATGAGCGCGAATTAAAGCGTATCATGAAAAAGGTCAACCAAATTAACGAATTAGAACCGAAATTTGAAAGCTTATCAGATACCGAATTAGCCAATAAAACAATACAATATAAAGAAAGATTATCTAATGGTGAAACTTTAGACGATTTATTACCTGAAGCCTTTGCTACCGTTAGAGAGGCATCAAAACGAAAATTAGGTAAACGTCATTTTGATGTACAGATGATTGGTGGAATCGTACTTCACGAAGGTGAAATTGCTGAAATGAAAACAGGGGAAGGTAAAACCCTAGTTGGAACACTTCCGGCATATTTAAATGCTTTGGCTGGAAATGGCGTACACGTCATCACTGTCAATGATTACTTAGCAACAACCCAAAGTGAAGAAATGTCTCATATACACGAGTTTCTTGGTCTAACAGTTGGCGTTAACTTAAATGGAATGTCACACGATGAAAAAAGAGAAGCATACGCATGTGATATTACCTACGGTACCAACAACGAATTTGGATTTGATTACTTGCGCGATAATATGGTGTTATATCGGAATCAAATGGTACAGCGTCCATTATCCTATGCCATTATAGATGAAGTGGATTCAATCCTAGTTGATGAAGCACGTACCCCATTGATTATTTCAGGACAAGCTGCAAAATCGACTGAGTTATATATCACTGCAGATCGTTTAGTTCGTACATTTAAAATAGAAGAAGATTATACAGTAGACATTAAAGTTCGTTCTGTTACATTAACAGAAAACGGAGTATCAAAGGTTGAAAAAACTTACGGAATTGAAAACTTATTTGATCACCAGCATGTCACTTTAAATCATCACATTACACAAGCTTTAAAAGCTCATGCCATTATGAAAAGAGATACAGATTATGTTGTACAAGATGGAGAAGTGGTTATTGTTGATGAATTTACAGGGCGTTTAATGGCGGGTAGAAGATATAGTGAAGGATTGCATCAGGCCATTGAAGCAAAGGAACATATGGAGATTCAAAAAGAAAGTATGACCTTGGCGACCATTACATTACAAAACTTCTTTAGAATGTATCAGAAGTTATCAGGGATGACAGGAACAGCAAAAACTGAAGAAGAAGAATTCAGCAAAATTTACGGTTTAAATGTAATCGTGATTCCTACGAACAAACCGATGATTCGTAAAGATATGCCGGATGTGATTTATAAAACGGAAGAAAGTAAGTACAAGATGGCCGTGGAAGAAATTATGAACCGTCATCAAACAGGTCAACCCGTACTTGTGGGAACGGTGTCCATTGAAAATTCAGAACTTATATCTAAGTTGCTTAATAAAAAAGGAGTTCCTCACCAAGTATTAAATGCAAAACACCATGAAGAAGAAGCCGAAATTGTATCTCGTGCAGGTCAAGATGGAGCCGTTACGATTGCTACCAACATGGCGGGTCGTGGTACGGATATTGTGTTAGGTTCAGGAGTAGCAGATAAAGGTGGCTTGCATATTATAGGTACAGAACGTCATGAAAGTAGACGTATCGATAATCAGCTTCGTGGACGTTCAGGGCGACAAGGAGATCCAGGGTCTACACAGTTTTATCTGTCACTTGAAGATGAACTGATGCGTCGATTTGGTGCAGAGAACATTATGAGTATGATGGATCGTTTAGGTTTCGAAGAGGATCAACCTCTTGAAAGCAAAATGATTTCTAAAGCTGTTGAATCTGCACAAAAACGTGTAGAAGGAAATAACTTTGACGTTCGTAAAATCGTATTGCAGTTTGATGACGTCATGAATCAACAGCGTTTAATCATCTATAAGCAGCGTAGAGAAGTATTGGAATCTGAAAACATTCGTGATGTATCAATCGAGATGATTTATACCGTCATTGATCGCATTACAGATGCTCACTGTCCTTCGGAGCTAGTACCAGAGGAATGGGATTTAAAAGCTATTATTGACTATGCAAATGGAACCTTCTTACATGAAGGTCAATTGACTGAAAAAGAACTAAAAGGTAAAGAAAAAGAAGAAATCGTTGAATTAATGAAAGATTTAGTGAAACGATTGTATGATGAGCGAGAAGAGCAATTAAGCGAAAAAATTATGCGTGAGTTTGAAAAAGTAGTTGTATTGCGTGCAGTAGACAGTAAATGGATGGATCATATCGACATGATGGATCATATGCGACAAGGGATTCACCTTCGTGCTTATGGGGGTACAGATCCATTGCGTGAATATCAGTTTGAAGGTTTTGAGATGTTTGAAAAAATGATTGCAAGTGTCCAAGAAGAAGTTTCCACTTACATCATGAAAGCAAACGTACAGGCGAATGTCCAACGTGAAGCCGTAGCAGAAGGTCAAGCTCAAGATCCGAAAGCAGCACGAGAAAGACAAAAACCAAAAACGCAACGTCGTACTGAAGAAAAGATTGGAAGAAACCAACCTTGCCCATGTGGAAGTGGTAAGAAATATAAACAATGTCATGGGAAAGAACAAGCATAAATAAGCGAAAGAGAAAGCTACAATAGATAGGGGAGTTTTATGATGATAGAACCTGAAGTAAAACAAGACATGCGAGAAATCGCAAACCGAATTACACAATTACGGGGGTCTCTTTGACTTAGATCTAAAACAAGAGCAGATTGCCAATTATGAAGAAAAAATGTCAGCCCCTGATTTTTGGGATGATCAGAACAAAGCACAAAAAGTCATCTCAGAGGTAAATGCAATTAAATCTGTAGTTGAGCAGTTTGAAGGTCTAGCGACCGAATCTGAGGATACTATGTTGATGTTGGAGCTTGCTGAAGAAGAAAATGATGAAAGCTTAGTAAGTGACATTGTAGAAAGCATAAAACAGCTTCAACAAAAACTTGAAAGTTATGAATTGCAATTATTATTAAATGAACCTTATGATAAATTCAATGCATATTTAGAGCTTCATCCAGGGGCAGGTGGTACAGAGTCTCAGGATTGGGCGGAAATGCTGCTACGGATGTATCGTAGATGGGCAGATAAAAAAGATTTTAAAGTAGATACTATTGATTATTTACCTGGTGATGAAGCAGGAGTGAAAAGTGTTACTTTATTAATTAAAGGACATAATGCATATGGATATTTAAAAGCAGAAAAAGGTGTCCATCGATTAGTTCGAATTTCGCCCTTTGATTCGTCTGGTCGCAGGCACACATCATTTGTATCCTGTGATGTTGTACCAGAAATTGATGATGAGGTAGAAGTTGAAATCAATACTGAGGATCTTAAAATAGATACGTACCGAGCTAGTGGTGCAGGTGGACAGCATATTAATACAACGGATTCCGCTGTAAGGATCACTCATATTCCTTCAGGAGTCGTCGTGACTTGTCAAAATGAACGTTCACAAATTAAAAATAGAGAGCAAGCCATGAAAATGTTAAGATCTAAGTTATATGAGAAGAAAATTGAAGAACAACAGCAGGCACTTGCAGAAATACGTGGGGAACAACAGGAAATTGGTTGGGGCAGTCAAATTCGCTCTTATGTGTTTCATCCATACAGTATGGTGAAAGATCATCGTACAAGTGTGGAAACAGGGAATACTGACGCGGTGATGGACGGAGAACTTGATTCATTTATTGATGGGTATTTAAGAAAACAAATAGATCAAGACTAACGAAAACATCACCAGATAATAGAAAGATATCCTGCATATCTATATATGTAGGGTGTTTTTTTTGTGTAATAAGAGAGGGCTCTTATACTTATAATAAGGGCATGCCCTTATAAATAAATGAAAAGTAAATTTTTAAATCATTATCTCATTATTGTGGGTATATTATTAAAGGAGAAATACTTTCAAATGCAAAACAAAACACAAACGAAACGTTCACGTAGAAAACAACCATTAATTCAATACGGAACTCCAGCCTATCATATCGTAGAATATCTTCAATTGTTTATTGGTACTTTTATTGTTGCTTTCAGCTTTAACTTGTTACTAAATCCGAATGAAATAGCTACAGGTGGAGTTGTTGGGGTATCCACTATTTTAGATTCTTTATTTAACTGGGAACCCGCGATAACACAATGGATTATTAATATTCCTTTATTTATAGCAGGTGTGATTTTAGTAGGAAAGAAGTTTGGTGTAAAAACAGCAATTGGATCAGTTATTACACCGCTATTTATTTTACTTACAAACGATTTAACACCTCCAACAAATAATTTATTATTAGCCACCATTTTTGGTGGAGTTGGTTTAGGTCTAGGATTAGGTATCGTTTTTCGCGGTCGTGGTTCTACAGGTGGAATGGATCTAGTCGCTCAAATCATACATAAATATACAGGGTTAAGCTTGGGATTATCCCTTGCTGTTTTAGATGGATTAGTTATTTTAACGGCAGGAATTGTGATTTCCCCGGAAAACGCGATGTATGCCTTAATCGGGTTATTTGTCACTAGCAAAACGATTAATGCGGTACAAATTGGATTATCATATTCTAAAGTTGCATACATTATAACGAACGAAACGGAAGCCGTACAAGAAGCGATTATACAAGAGTTAGATCGTGGTTTAACAAAGCTTTCAGGGTACGGTGGATACACAGAAGAAGAAAAAATCGTATTTATGGTCGTGGTTGGACAAACAGAAGTCACAAAACTTAAAACACTTGTCAAAACAATTGACCCTAATGCGTTTATTATCCTGAGTGATACGAACGAGGTATTGGGGCAAGGATTTAAATTTACGAGTTAAAATTTAGAAAAAAAAGACCATTGAATTTTTATAACCATGAATGTATAATAATACATATCTTTGAATAAATAGACGGGGGAAACACGGATGAACAATCCAATTAGAGCGGCGATCATTGGTTCAACAGGTTATGGTGGTGTTGAGCTGATTCGTTTTTTAATCAACCATCCATATGTAGATATTACTTCGGTCATCTCTTCCTCCAGTGCAGGGGAATCGATAGCTGCCCAATTCCCTCATTTAAATCAAGTGATGGAACTGGATTTAGATCATGTAGATATAGGTTTAATCCAAAAGAAATCGGACGTTGTTTTTACAGCAACACCTTCAGGGGTTAGCTCGGCGTTAATTCCTGATCTACTAGAAGCAGGACTCAAAGTCATTGATTTATCAGGAGACTACCGATTAAAATCGGGAGAAATATATGAGAGGTGGTATCATCACAAACCACCTTTAACATCTCATTTAAAGCAAGCCGTGTATGGTTTATCTGAACTATTTGCAGAGGACATTCGAACAGCTGAGCTTCTTTCTAATCCAGGTTGTTATCCAACAGCTGCTAGTTTAGGACTAATTCCTGTTTTGTCTATGAAAAAGATTGACCCCAAATCCATAATTATCGACGCTAAGTCAGGCGCTTCAGGTGCAGGAAGAAAATTAGGATTATCTGTACATTATGCGGAGTTAAATGAAAATTTAAAACCTTATAAAGTGAATCAACACCAACATATTCCTGAAATAGAACAGACATTAAGTAGGTTTGTGGGAGAACAAACTACCATCACATTTACTACCCACTTAATTCCGATGACTCGCGGAATCATGTGCACGATGTATGCAAATTTAGTAGAACCTTGTGACGAACAACAATTGATAGATCAATATCGAGCGTACTATAAAGGTCGACCTTTTGTGCGAATTCGAAATAAAGGGAATTGGCCATCTACGAAAGAAGTAGCTGGATCAAATTATTGTGATATTGGTTTTTCAATCGATGAACGTACTGGCAGACTAACGATGATTTCAGTCATAGACAATGTTGTTAAAGGTGCTGCTGGTCAAGCGATACAAAATTTGAATTTAATGATGGGATGGGACGAAACTACTGGATTGGAAATGATACCAGTGTACCCATAATGAGGTGAAGAGACTGATGATTTCTGAACAGACATTTAAAATCATACGAGACGGTTCTATTACGACCCCAAAAGGTTTTAAAGCGTGTGGACTACATTGTGGAATAAAAAGATCTAAGCGATATGATATAGGTTCAATCGTTTGTGAAGTCCCAGCTGAAGCAGCAGCTGTATATACATTAAATAAAATTCAAGCAGCACCCTTAGGAGTTACTAAAAACAGTTTACAGAAAGAGGGCAAACTACAAGCCATTGTTGTGAATAGTGGGAATGCCAATGCCTGCACAGGCAAACAAGGGGAATTAGATGCACTTACGATGAGAACTGAAACAGCAAATGTGTTAGGACTTCCAGAGCACTATGTTGCCGTTTCATCCACTGGTGTTATAGGAGAATGTTTGTCAATGGATAAAGTGTTGGATGGAATCAGGAGTTTACCCTCCAACGTGAGTACTGAAGGTGGTAGAGATTTCGGCCAATCCATTTTAACAACAGATTTAACAGAGAAAAGTGTATGTGTAGAAGTAGAAATTAACGGAAAACCGGTATACATCAGTGGAGCAGCTAAAGGTTCAGGTATGATTCATCCGAACATGGCAACGATGCTTGGATTTATTACTACAGATGCAAACATACAAAGTACTCAGCTTCAGTTTTTATTAAATGAAATGACAGATCTAAGCTTTAATATGATTACAGTAGATGGAGATACAAGCACGAATGACACCGTGATGGTCATGGCAAGTGGGTTAGCGAATAATGACTTCTTAGATCAAAGTCATTCAGATTGGTCCGTTTTTAAAGCCGCTTTTCAATATGTGTCCGAATTTTTAGCAAAAGAAATTGCTAGAGATGGTGAAGGAGCTACTAAATTAGTAGAGGTTGAAGTAGTGGGAGCAGAAACAGATAAAGATGCTAGAAAAGCAGTGAAAACAATCATAGGTTCTAGCTTAGTGAAATCCGCGATTTTTGGTGCTGATGCCAATTGGGGAAGGATTATTGCAGCAGTAGGTAGAGCAGATATTCCAGTTAATCCAGATACTATTGATATCCGACTTGGTGAAATTAGGATGATGGAACAATCAACGCCGATTACATTTGATGAACATCAGGCTGAATTTTACTTGAAGAAAGCAAATGAAATCCACATTCATGTCAATCTGAATATCTCGAATGGGTGTGCAAAAGGCTGGGGATGTGATCTGACTTATGAATATGTACGAATTAATGCTTCCTATCGAACCTAAATGACCCCTAAAAGTGAGGGAATATTTTATAGCTTACTAGATCATAAAGGAGGTGCATCATGAGGTGTATCATGAATCCCAAAAGTTTTGTGCTTAAATGTGGAGGTAGTACGTTGGCAGGACTGCCTGAAACCTTTTTCCAAGAGTTAAAAAACCTTCAAGACGAAGGATTTTCACCCGTGATAGTCCATGGTGGAGGGCCAGCGATCTCAAACACACTAGCTAAACTAAATATTGAAACAGAATTTATCAATGGACTGCGAAAAACAACAAACGAAGTATTAGACGTTGTTGAAATGGTCCTTTCAGGAAAAATGAACAAAGAAATCGTTCGACAAATTCAAATGAATGGTGCTAACACTTTAGGTCTTTCTGGTGTGGATGGAAACCTGCTAGAAGCGGAACCCGTGCACAATGGAGACGAAATTGGTTACGTCGGGGAAATTAAACAAGTAAATGCAGAACTTATCCAAAGCTTAATCAACACAGGTTATATCCCCGTCATAGCCCCGATTGGAATAGATCGAAACGGACAAAGATACAACGTGAATGCAGATACAGCTGCGGGAGCAGTAGCTTCTCATATAGGAGTCCAAAAAATGATCGTAGTCACAGATGTTCCGGGCATCTTGAAACAAGTGAACCATCAAAAAGAAGTGCTACCTAGCGTAACAACAAATGAAATTGAAGAGATGATTCACTCTGGTGAAATCTTTGGAGGTATGATCCCAAAAGTTAGAGCCGCTATGAAATGTATCCAAGGAGACGTACAAGAAGTCCTTATCGTTGACGGTTCCGAACCTAACGTACTCACCAAAGTGATTAAGGGAGAAAACATTGGTACTAGGATTTCTAAGTAACTGTATTATCTTAAAAAATTATTTTTTTCTACTGTGAGTGACTAATTATACACTCCACACTAGTAGTATACTTTTGCGACTGACTTGACTAGCACAGGAAGTGCTGATGTCTACGTTGCCACATGGACGTGGTTGCCTTTAGTAGAGGTACATTAACTTGTGCAAGTGGAACGAATAAGAGCAAAGCACTTGTAACTGAAATACATCCAAATTTTTTAAACTTTAATAAAGAGGTGATAACGAATGAGTGAAAAAAGCTGTCTATTTCCAACCTACGCAAGATTTCCAATTACATTTGTTAAGGGGGAGGGGAGTCGATTATGGGATGACCAAGGCAACGAATACCTTGACATGATGAGTGGTCTTGCAGTGACAAACTTAGGGCATGCACCTGAGTCTGTTAAAGAAAAAGTGAAAGAACAGCTGGATCAGCTGTGGCATGTATCCAATCTTTTTACCATTTCGAATCAAGAAAAACTAGCCTCTCTATTAACAAATATAAGCTGTGCTGACGCTGTGTTTTTCTGTAATAGCGGAGCGGAAGCGAATGAAGCAGCTATTAAACTTGCTAGAAGATATAAACAAAAGATTTTAGGCGAAGATAAATACGAAATTATTACTTTTAAACAATCTTTCCATGGTAGAACATTAGCAACACTAACTGCAACAGGACAGGAGAAAGTTCAAGATGGTTTTTTACCTTTACCAGAAGGATTTGTTTATGCAGAATATAACGATAGTGCTGATGTAGAGAAACATATAAGTGAAAAAACTTGTGCTGTGATGCTGGAAATGGTTCAAGGAGAAGGTGGAGTAATACCAGCGGATGCCACCTTCGTAAAGGAAATTTCTGATTTATGTAAAAAACATGATTTATTATTGATCGTTGATGAAATCCAAACAGGCTTGGGACGTACAGGGAAGTGGTTTGCGTATGAACATTACGGAATTGAACCAGACATTATTAGCGTAGCAAAAGGGCTAGGAAGTGGTCTTCCTATTGGAGCGATGTTAGGTAAGGAAAAATTAACAGAAGCTTTTACTCCAGGAAGTCATGCAACTACTTTTGGTGGTAATCCAGTGATAACATCGGCGGCTATAGCAACCATTGAAACAATGACAGAATTATATTTAGCCGAAAGAGCGTTGGAGCTAGGGGAATGGATGATGGGTCAATTAACAGACCGATTAAAGGATAATCCGATTGTAAAAGAAGTTCGAGGCAAAGGACTGATGATTGGAATTGAATGCGTCCATCCTGTGGCAGAAATTATAAAAGAAGCTCATGATGCAGGATTGTTAGTTGTAGGAGCGGGTCCGAATGTCATTCGATTGTTACCAAATTTACTCGTGGAGAAAGAAGACTTACAAAAAGCTATTAATGTCATCTGTACGAAACTAGAGCAACATCAAACTGCATGGGAGGAGACGGTACAATGAGTGTATTAGAGAAAGATTTGATCTTTAATTTAAAAGGAAGAGACTTTTTAGCTCTTATTGATTATTCAACAGAGGAAATTCAATATTTAATTGATTTTGCTATCAAATTGAAAAAAACACAAAAAGCAGGAAAGTTATTTCAACCACTAAAAGGAAAAACGTTAGGGTTAATTTTTGAAAAATCATCTACTCGTACTAGAGTTTCTTTTGAAGTGGGAATGTATCAATTAGGGGGAACAGCTTTATTTTTAAGTAAAAATGATTTACAGATCGGTCGTGGTGAGAGCATCTGGGATACAGGACGTGTGATGTCAGGGTATTTGGATGGAATTATGCTTCGTACTTTTGAACATCGTAAACTAGTTGATTTAGCTAGAGGATCCACCGTACCTGTGATTAATGGTTTAACTGATTTATCACACCCTTGTCAAGTTTTAGCTGATTTGCAAACCATTGTTGAGCAAAAGGGGAATTTAAGTGGTTTAAAAATCGCTTATATCGGAGATGGCAATAATATGGTTCATTCGTTAATGATGGGAGCTGCTAAAGTAGGAATGAATATATCTGTAGCTACACCTTTTGGGTATGAACCAGACAGTGAAGTCATAAAATTATCTCAGGAGAATGGATTAGCTACTGGTGCAAAAATTGAGGTTCATAACGATCCGAAACTAGCAGTGGAAGAAGCAGATGTAATTTATACAGATGTGTGGGCAAGCATGGGATTTGAAGAAGAGCAAGGTGAAAGAGTAAAAGCTTTTAAGGATTTTCAAGTAAATGATCATCTAGCTCAATATGCCAAATCCGACTATTTATTTATGCACTGCCTTCCAGCACATCGTGGAGAAGAAGTAACAGGAGACATCATGGACGGAAAACATTCAATCGTATTTGATCAAGCTGAAAATCGTTTACACGCACAAAAAGCAATTATGGCTTCAATTTTGTAAGGCTATTTAAGTGATTTGTCCTTGTGAGTGACTTTTGCGGTGTGTGCAAGTGGAAGGAATAAGGACATACACGTATACCGAGGAGAGAGAAACATGAGTAAAGAGAAAATTGTATTGGCTTACTCTGGAGGTTTAGATACTTCCGTAGCCATTAAATGGATTCAGGAAAAATATAATTATGATGTCGTAGCAGTTGCGCTCGATGTAGGGGAAGGCAAAAATTTAGATTTTGTTCGTGAAAAAGCGTTTAAAGTAGGGGCGATCGAATCTTATGTCGTAGATGCTAGAGAGCGTTTTGCTGACGAATTTGTACTGCCTGTCATTAAAGCAAATGCAATGTATGAAGGGAAGTACCCTTTAGTATCAGCACTATCACGTCCTTTAATATCTCAAATCTTAGTAGAGTTTGCTGAAGAAACAGGAGCAGTTGCGGTAGCACATGGCTGTACTGGAAAAGGGAATGACCAAGTTCGATTTGAAGTATCTATCGCTGCTTTAAATCCAGATTTAAAAGTGATTGCACCTGTACGTGAGTGGGGACTTTCTAGAGACGAAGAGATTTTATATGCTCAAAAACATGATATTCCTATTCCAGTAGACTTAGATAATCCCTACAGTGTGGATCAGAACTTATGGGGACGTGCCAACGAATGTGGTATACTAGAGGATCCTTGGGCTGAACCACCAGAAGGTGCCTATGATATGACCGTTCCATTGGAAAAAGCATTGGATAAACCAGAAGAGCTTGAATTAACTTTTGAGCAAGGGGTTCCAGTTGCGATCAATGGAGTGCAAAAACCATTATATGAATTGATTTTAGAACTAAATGAAATGGCAGGACGTCATGGGATCGGAAGAATTGACCATGTGGAAAATCGTTTAGTGGGTATCAAATCTCGTGAAATATATGAAACACCAGGTGCTGTCGTGATCATGAATGCACATAAAGAACTGGAGTTTTTAACACTGCCACGTGAAGTTGCCCAATTTAAACCGATGATTGAACATAAATTATCACAGGTTATCTATGAAGCTTTATGGTTCTCACCGATTCGTAAAGCATTGATGGCTTTCATCGAAGAAACACAAAAAAATGTATCAGGTATTGTACGCATTAAACTGTTTAAAGGACATGCAACGGTTGTTGGGCGTAAATCAGAGAAGTCATTGTATGACCTAGAATTAGCAACCTATAATTCAGACGACAAATTTGATCATAATTCGGCAGTAGGTTTTATCGAGCTATTTGGATTGCCTACAAAGGTTCAGGCGAAGGTGAATAAAAAGTAGGAGTGGGTTCACGTGTCAAAACTTTGGGGTGGACGTTTTACAAAAAAAACAGACCAATTAGTGGAAGAGTATACTGCATCGATCTCATTTGACCAAGTATTAGCAGAGGAAGATATTCAAGGTAGTTTGGCTCATGTACAGATGTTAGGAAAATGCGGGATCATCCCTTATGAAGATGTAGATAAAATTAGAGAGGGATTACATGCTGTACTGGGCAAAATTCGTCGTGGGGAAGTCGAGTTTTCCGTTGCGGATGAAGATATTCACATGAATATCGAAAAACTGCTAATTGAGGAAATCGGTTCTGTGGGAGGGAAATTACATACAGGCCGCAGTCGGAATGATCAAGTTGCTACAGATATGCACTTATATTTACGTAAGAGAGTGAATGAATTTGTAGATCTATTAAATAAATTACAACAAGCATTGATTGGACAAGCAAAACAACATACCGAAACGATTTTACCTGGGTATACACATCTTCAACGTGCTCAACCGATTCTGTTTGCTCATCATATGATGGCTTATGTCTCTATGTTTCAAAGGGATATTGAAAGATTACAGGATAGTTTTAAGAGAATTAATACTTTACCTCTAGGTGCTGGGGCATTAGCAGGAACTACATTCCCTATTGATCGGCAGTTCGTAGCAGAGGAATTAGGTTTTGAAAGAATATATGATAATAGTTTAGATGCAGTGAGTGATCGGGATTTTATTATTGAGTTTCTATCAAATGCGTCTATGATTATGATGCATCTATCTCGTTTGTGTGAAGAGTTGGTATTATGGTCTAGCAATGAATTTAATTTTGTGGAATTAGATGATGCTTTTTGTACAGGAAGCAGTATTATGCCACAGAAGAAAAATCCAGATGTTGCAGAGCTTGTACGTGGCAAAACAGGACGTGTATACGGACATCTTATAGGATTATTGACATTGTTAAAATCACTTCCACTAGCTTATAACAAAGACATGCAAGAAGATAAAGAAGGTATGTTTGATACCGTAAACACATTGCAAGGTGCTTTACAGTTGTTTGCCCCAATGATCGAAACAATGAGTGTGAAAAAAGAGCAAATGAGACAAGCGGTAAATGAGGACTTTTCCAATGCAACAGACATTGCAGATTACCTAGTAAACAAAGGTCTACCATTCCGTCAAGCACATGAAGTGATCGGAAAAACCGTACTGTACTGCATTCAAAACAAAAAGTATTTGTTAGATTTAGAACTTGAAGAATTCAAACAATTTTCTAGCTTGTTTGAAAAGGATATATACGAAACACTCCAACCTGAACAAGTTGTTAATGCTAGAAACGTGTACGGGGGTACAGCTTCTAATCAAGTTCTAGAAGCGATCACCCGAGCGGAAGAAGTGATACAGGAAACTGAGCAATGGGTTGAGCAGTATATGGAGAAGAACTAAAATAATAAAAATCCATTATACAGAAACCTCTCTAAAGTATTTTTACTTTAAAGAGGTTTTTTGTTGAAAAAAAGATATAACACTTTAATACTATAGATTTAATTATGTGATGTGTTTTTTTATAAAAAATAATTTATAGGTATTTTGAACTATTGTTACTTTTTCATTTTTATATTGGAGGATTTTGGTGAATTATGTCGAATTATTGTATTCTTAACTAACTGAAGGAGTGGAATATATGTTAATCAGACATGAAAAAAGTAGTAGATTAATCGCATTAGTCATTGTTTTATTATTTGTGTTTTCAAGTGTAAAAGTGTATGCAGAAGAAAATACTTGGACAGAAGTGGGAAGTATGAATTTTTCAAAAAAATATTCTCAGATAGAAGTATTAGATGGGAAAATATATTCTGTAGGAGGATATAATGCAGCAGCTATAGCCAATGTAGAAGTCTATGATTCTGAAACAAATGTATGGACTGAGGTTGCTAGTATGCATACTTTAAGATACAATCACCAAACTGTTATAATGAATGGGAAAATATATGCTATAGGTGGATTAAATAATTTATTATCTGGTACTGATAGATATCTATCAAAAGTAGAAGTATATGACCCTGAAACTGATATATGGACACAATTATTAGATCTAAATTATCAAAGGCAGGGACATCAAGCTGTAGTTTTAAATAATCAAATTTATGCAATTGGAGGCCATGATGGAACTAATTATTCAAGCTCGGTAGAAGTCTATGATTATATTTCTGATAGATGGAATCAACTGGCCAGTATGAACTATGCAAGAACTTTTTTTCAAACAGAAATTATTGATGGAAAAATATATGTGATTGGTGGGTACGGTCTTGATACGAACAGGGGGAGCGGATATTATCCGTTAGCAAATGTAGAAGTATATGATCCTGAAACCAATACATGGACTGAACTTGAAAGTATGGAAGCTACAAGGAGTTATTTTAGTACAGAAGTGATTGATGGGAAAATATATGCTATAGGTGGTAGAGGTGATCAAGCTGGTGGTACAGAGAATCTCCCGTTATCTAGTGTAGAAGTATATAACCCTGAAACAAATACTTGGACAAATGTAGCAAACATGGAAAGAGAAAGAAGATATTTTAAAACAGAAGTAATGAATGGAAAAATATATGCTATTAGTGGACAAGACCAAGTAGGTACTTTAAACAGCGTAGAGGAGTATGATCCGTCAACAAATACTTGGAAGTACGTTTCTAATATTAATACTGGAAGAATTTATTTTGAATCTCAGGTTATAGATGGAAAAATATTTGTTTTTGGAGGAGTAGATAGTAATAATAACCTTTTAAACAGTGTAGAGGTTTATACTCCAATTTCTATTCCTAACATGCCAATAAATTTAATAGCTTCATCAAATGATTCACAAGTTAGTCTAACATGGAATGAAGTAGAGAATACAGATAGTTATATTGTGAAAAGAGCTTTCACCTCTGGAGGACCATATGAAATTATTGCTGAGAATGTAACTGAAACATCGTATATAGATGTAACGGTTGAGAATGATGTGACTTATTATTATGTAGTTTCTTCAGTAAATGTAGATATTGAAAGTGAAAATTCCATAGAAGCGGCTGCAACTCCCAAGTTACCTACAACTAGTTCAAACTTAATTTTAATGGCAGGAGACGCAGAAGTGAACTTAACATGGTCAGCTGTGGAGAACGCTACTAATTATATTGTGAAAAGATCATTAACCTCTGAAGGTCCTTATAATGTGATTGCAGAAAATATAACCGAGACCTCATATCTAGATCTCACAGTTGAGAATGGCGTGACTTATTATTATGTTATTTTATCAGTAAATAATCTTGAAGAAATAGGAAACTCTAATGAAGCCTCAGCAACTCCAGGTTCATCTGGGACGAGTCTCGCAAACTTAACGGCTAGAGCTGAAGATAGCAGAGTTTATCTATCATGGGAAGCTATTGAAGGTGTGGAAAGTTATACAATAAAAAGGTCAACAACTTCAGGAGGACCATATTTTACAATTGCAGAAAATATAACCTCTACTTCTTATATAGATGGAAATCTGATAAACGGGACACCATATTACTATGTAGTTGTAACTGTCGATGAAACTGTTGAAAGCGAGAATTCTAATGAAGTTTTAGTTATACCTGAAGCACCAAATCTTAATGCTCGAGGAATACTTTACATTACTTTTGTAAACGGGCAAGAAAAAGAATACGATTTAAGTATGGCTGAGATACAAGACTTTATAGTTTGGTATGGAAATAGTGCTTCAGGTACAGCATCACCGTTATATACGTTTGATAAAAATTATAACGTTGGACCGTTTGTTAGTAGAACAGATTATATCATTTTAGATAAAATCATGACATTTGAAATTAGTGAATACACACAACTACAGTAGTCAATTAATTAATATGAATAATTTTAAAGGGCCTCGAATTGAGGCTCTTTTATCCAATTGACAACTAAACCTTATTTTAAATGGATTTTATATTTGCAAAAAAATGAAGGAGAGTAACATATGATCGTTATAATAAAAAACTTAAGGCTTTCATTTAAAATATGCTTACTCATTACATTATTTTTTTCTTTTTATAGTATACGTGTTTATGCTTTGGAAGAAACTACTGATTTAATATCTATAAACTTAACAGTTGAAACGGATGAATCACAAATTTATCTTAATTGGGATACTGTGGAAGAAGCTGATTATTACATTATAAAGAGATCTGTAATATCAGAAGGATCATTTATAAATATAGTAGAATCTATTAAACATAATTCATATACTGATTCATCATTAGTAGATAGTATTGTCTATTATTATGAAATTGTTGCCATAAAAGAAGGTAATGAAATAGCTTCCTCTACTGAAATTTCTGCATCACTTGAAGGAACATACAATAATAATAGGGCTTTTCTTGTGATCACAATGATCGATGGGAGGAAAAAAGAATACGATGTAAGTATTGGTGAAATAAAAGATTTTATCAGGTGGTATAACGATATCTATTCAGGTATTGGTCCAACTAATTATACATTTAGTAAATCATACAATCTAGGACCATATACTAATAAAGTTGAAAATATATATTATGGTGATATTTTGTTGTTTGAAGTAAAAGAATATTTAGGACCTCCAAAAAGATTTCGATTTAGCTCTTCAGATACTTCCATTGATATTTCATGGGATGAGGTACCTCATGCTACTAGTTATGAAATCGAAATTGATGGAGGAGATATTATTGAAGTGGAAAATGAAAATTATGTACATGAAGTCTTGACTTTAAATAATCAGCATTATTATCGTGTTAGAGCAATTAATGAGATAATGATAAGTGAGTGGTCGGAAGTTAAATCGTATATCAATTGGAACAACGAACCAGCTTTAGCTTTTTCTAATGAAAATTGGGTTTTTGATACAACACAAGATCGAGAATTGAATATTATTTTGAAAGGCAATGCTTTGCAGGATATCTACACTGCTCAATTTGAATTAAATTATGATCCAAAATTAATAAAGATAGATGATAACACAGTAAAAAATCTATTTAATTTAGAAGAGTTGAGTTACCTTTCTTATGAAATAAATGAAGGTTCAGGTAAGATTAAAGTTCTTGTATCCAATCTAGGGAATCAGGTCGGTAAAGATGGGGAAATAAACTATTTTCAAATTGACGGTACATTATTATTGAATCAAGCAGCATTAAGTATGTCAGAGGTTATACTCGTCACATCTCAAGGTGAATTTATTGAAATAGAGCCAGCACAACCTCTAATAATTAAAGAGCTGATTCGTGAGAGATAGACCATGCCTTATTTGGAACATGGATACAATAGGGGGACTCAACATTGAAACACTTTTTAAATAGAAAATATGTAACAACGAAAAATAATCATACCTTTTTGATCATCATGACTCTGATTTTCATAGGACAATTATTTTATACCGAAGATAGTATAGCTAAAGTCATAGATATAGATGAGTCATTAGAACAAAGTGTTACAGAAACAAAAACAAGCAATAACTTTGAAGAGAAAAGAGAAGTTTCTAATGGGGGTTATAGTGGTGTTCTTGAATTAGTAGGTATCGATGAAGACAGAGAAACGGAGTATGATACTACGACTGAAAGTAAGACATTTAACAAAAGTAGATCCAATACAATTACTAACTTTTATGATACGGAAGGTAACCATACGAGTACTCATTATTCAGCTGGCACATCAAACGTTGGAAGTAGCTATACTATTAATGAAGATGGATATTCAGGAAGCATTCCAAGGGTAGAACCTACTCCTTGTACTTCTACACAAACAATTACAAATTCAGATGGATCGTACAAAACGAAAAAAACTTGTACTGCACAATACAGAGGTACACTAACGAAAACAATTACATATTCATATTATGTATACTATTACACTGGTGAATATAAGGGCAGATCCTATCACGATGATATTATTTTACAAAATCTAGGCGAACCTGTGAATTCAGAAGGTGTAAATGAGCCTGTTAATATTGTCACAGGTAACTACTACGCTTCCGCATCAGATTTAACGATTCCTGATCTTGGTTTAGCTCTAGAAGTCAATAGATTCTATAATTCATTAGACCAAGAAAGTGGTTTACTAGGAAAGTCATGGAAGTTTAGTTATGAAAGTTTCTTAGAAGTAGATTCTATAGATAATGTTACCATTACGTATCCTGATGGTCGTAAGGGATATTTTATGCTGGATGAGGAAACAGGGTTATATATCGCACCTCAAACTATTTTTGATACTCTAATAAAAAATACAGATGCGTACGAATTGACATGGCAGTCTAATAAAACTACATATATTTATGATTTGGAAGGTAAATTAATTGCCATTCGTGACCGTAATGACAATATTGTCACACTGGAATATGATGCATCTAATCAACTGAGTAAAGTGATTGGAGCGAGTGGAAATCATCTTTCGATCAACATTGTAAATGAACGAATTGATTCGGTTACAGATGCGATAGGAAGAACGATTGAATATACGTATGTAAATGACGAACTTAGACAAGTGAAAGGTATAGGTGGAGGGACAACAACCTATACATACAACCCACACGGTTTAACGTCAATAACAGACGAAAATGGGAACACTTTTATTACAAACGAATATGATCCATTTGGACGTGTCATTCGTCAGTTAGATGCAGATCAAAATATCATTACGTATGAATATGATGATGCTAACTCAATAAACACTTATACCGTTCAAGCGACGGGTCGTAGTATAAGTTATGCATACAATGAGAGATTGTATATCACGAAAAAGAGTTTTGATGATGAAACTTATGAGCAGTATGGATATGACGAATGGGGAAATCGTATTTCTGTCAGAGATCGAAATGGGAATAGTAAACAATATGAATATGATCAAAGAGGAAATTTAATATTAAGTACTTCTCCGAGTCCATTTTCATTTCAAAACATTTATGAATATGATGCATTTGATAATCTAGTATCCGTCACTAGACCTAATGGCCAACAAACTTCTTTTGATTATGATAATAACCATAATTTAATAAAAACAACGAAACAAATAGATGAAACTAATCAAGCAATCACAAGTTACATCTATGATTTATCTGGAAGACTAGAAACAATCACCGATGCTGAAGGTAACGTTCAAACCTATACATATGGGACTAGCAATCAGCCAATAGAAGCTATTGATCGGGAACAGAATACGGTAAGTTATGTGTATGATGAAGTAGGGCGTATTCAAACATCTACCAATGTCGATGGTACGATAAGCTTTGAATATAATGACAACAATAAAATAGAAAAAATAACAGACGCTGAAGGTCATATCACTCGTATGAAATATGATGTGCGAGGAAATTTGATCAAAACGATTCTTCCAGAACAGTATGATGAAAATACGGATGATGGAATAGGAACTTCATTTGAGTATGATGCTCTAGACAATCCGATTCAAGTCATCGACCCATTGGATAACGTCATTGCAATGAAGTATGATGTCGATGGAAATAAAAGTAAAGATATTAATCCTAATGAATATAATGCAGCCACGGGTGATGGTGCTGGAATTAGCTACAAATATAATGATAAGAAGCAAATCACTCATGTGACATATCCGTCCGGTCAGCAGTCAAGCATTGTATATGATGGTGTCGGTAATATAATAAAAATGATCGATGCGAATCATTTTGATGAACAATCGGATGATGGAAAAGGGATGCAATATTTTTACGATGAAATGAATCGTTTGATTGAAGAGAGAGATCCTGAAGGAAATGTAATCAAGCGTTATGTGTATGATAAAAATAATTTTGTAACGAAAATCATTGATGCAAAAGGGTATTTAAGTGGGAATGATGATAGTTCCCGTTATGGAACCCTCTATACATACAATTTAACGGGATGGCTATTAGAGCAAAGAGTTCCTTTAAAACAAGAAGGAGACACCGTACTATATCGTATTACAACCTATGAATATGACAAATTAGGTCGTATTGAAAAAGAAAAGAAATCAACAGAATATGTCACAGAAGATAGTGAGCCAACTTCATGGCATGAGATCCAATATACGTATGATGGGAATGGTAAAGTAACATCAGTAGTGGATTCAGCTGGTGCTCATATGGAGTTTCAGTATGATGCTTTTGGTCGTACGGTTTTAGAAAGAGTTAAAATGGATGATCAGCAATGGGGAATAAAGGGGTATGAATATAATGCAGTAGGCAGGTTAATTCATATATGGAATGAAATTGATGCAGAGGATGTCATCCATGGTGGTTCTGAATTTATTAAATCCCAAACGACCAGAGAGTATGACGGCAATGGAAATCTCATCAAAGTTACCTCTCCAGAAGGATATGTGACGGAATACATTTACGATGAGGCCAATCGATTAGTAGAACAAAGACAAGAAGTACAAGAAGATCAAATTGATGTATTAAGTACAAAAGCCATTATTGATGGTAGAAAAATAGTATATCCTGAACAAACTTATGAATACAAGCTAAAACTACAACCTGATGGTGAGATCTCTTCATACTCAATAGATGTAGCATACGATACTCGTATATTGGAATTAGTAGAGATGGGCTCCGTAGAAGAAAATACGAGTGTGAATAGTGATACGTTAGGAAAAATACATTTTCAAGCCGAAAATGCAAATTATACTGAAGAAAACATACTGGGTTCTATGGTATTCCGAGTAAAAGAAAATACATTAGGGACAGGTTATGTTACGATTTCTCCAACTTCCACTTATGTGGATGGAGAAGGAACGAGTTATCAGTTTACGGAAGTGATTGGACAGGCTGCAGAAGCAAGTATACCGGACATGAACGATAACAGCCTAGTAGAAACAAACGATTTTACCTTTACGGCATTGTTAGATCAAGTCCAAATCAACCAACCTGAATATGAAGAAAAATATGACATCAACGGGAATAGTCTTATTGACGTACCTGATTTAGATTATATTAAAGATTGGTTGTTTGCAGACAAAACGAATGTCATGCAAGATCTTTCACGAACTTATTTTGCTGAAAAACAAACATCAAGCGTTTATAAGATGGAAACTGCAACAGTAACCCGTACGATTCAATATGAATATGATAAGGCAGGGAATTTGATCAAAGAAATTGACCCTAACGGCCATGTTACAACTTACGTCTATGATACTTACAATCGTTTAATAGAAGTAATAGATAGAGAAAATGGAAGAACGAAACTTGAATATGATGAAGTTGGAAATGTTACCAAAGAAGTGCTCCCTGAACAATCTAATTCGAATGCAGGTGTTACCTACAGTTACGATAGTTTAAACCGGTTGAATATGATTACCGATGTTTTAGGAAATGTCATTCAGAAAAATAGTTACGATGTAAATGGTAACCTCATAAAAGTGATCGATGCTAATGGATATGATTCAGCAGATAGCGATGACTTAAGACATGGGTTGGAATATACGTATGATATTGGAAATCGTTTGTTGACATTAACCACGCCTGAAACAAAAAATGCAGGTGTAACCAATAGCAATTACACATATAACGCATTAAATCACGTACTTACTTATTCAGATGGTTTAAACCACACAACAACCTACGTACGAGATATTTGGGGTAACCCTTTAACCGTCACGGATGCAGAAGGACATACATCTCAATTTAAGTATGATTTAGCTGGAAATCTAGTTTCATCTACTGATGGGAATGGAAATACAACGAATTATGAATACAACCAATTTCATTTACTGAGATCGATCACAGACCCATTAGGTCAGACAATGAATTATGTATATGATTTAGGAGGTCGTCTACGTACAGAAGTAAATCGTAACAATCAAACGATAGCTTATGTTTATAATCGTGATCATCAGCTGATTTCTCGTTCGATTGAAGGTGACGAAAACAGTTTAGAAAAGTTCCTTTATAATAAGGACGGAAGTATATTAGCAGCGATTAATGACTATGGAGTCAATGAATATCGCTATACTGCAAATGGTTATTTAGCATCAGAGTGGAGAAATGGCCAACAAATCCTGACATACGAATATGATCAGAATGGAAACATTGTTGGATTCGTGGATGCTAGCGGAGATTGGACTCGGTATTCCTATGATGATCACAATCGAATTCAAAACGTATTTGATGGAGAAGAACTATTAGCAACCTATAACTATAATAAGGATAGTACGGTTGCAAACACACAGTATTCAACGGGAATACAATCCGATTATACCTATGACAAGGATTTAAACATCTTAGGTTTAACGCACAAAAATACTCAAAATGAGATCATATCACAATATGTGTATACCTATGATGTGAATGGAAATCTGTTAAGTGAGACAAAAAACGGAGAATCAACAGATTACACGTACGATAAGTTAAATCAGTTGCATACCGTATTCAGCAATAACGAATTAGAAACCTATACCTATGATGCTATAGGAAACCGTATAGAAAAAATCAAGGGAGCAGACACAACCACTTACGGTTATGATCCAAACAATCGTCTGTTAGAACAAGTTCTCAATGGCACACAAACTACGTTTACCTACGATCCAAATGGAAACTTGTTAAAAGAAATCACAGGTGAACAAGAAAAAACGTATACGTATGATGGATATAACCAACTAATCCAATCCTTCAAGCCAGATGGAACGTGGATGGACTATGATTACAATGCACAAGGTTGGCGTCATGCAATCAGTGAAAATGGAATCCGTTCTGAATTCACAGAACATTTTGGACAAGTGATTCTTGAGCAAAATAACGTGGGAGAAATAATGAACAGAACCCTACGTGGCTATAACATCTTAGCACAGCAAGATCAGAAGGATAACGTCGGGTATTATTTGCAAAATGGCCATGGTGATGTGATTAGCATCGTAGATGGAACAGGAGAAATACTTAATGCATATGAATATGATGCGTTTGGAAATACAACCAACGCCATAGAACAAGTAACAAACCGTTTCCTTTATGCAGGGGAACAATTTGATTCGATTACAGATCAATACTATTTAAGAGCCAGATACTACAATCCACAAATAGGACGATTTACACAAGAAGATATCTTCCGTGGAGATGGATTGAACTTATATGTGTATGTTTCGAACAACCCATTGAGATATATTGATCCTACGGGGTATTGGAAGGATGATGTTGGAAAAGTTTGGAATGTAACAGTGGATATTATTCAAATACCAGATAACTTTACAGAAGGAGCGTCAGATGCTGCATGGGACTCCCTTGAAGGTTTGGTTTATATGGCATTCCACCCGTTTGAAACGAAAGACAATATTCAGTATGCAATTGAAAACCCGGATGAAGTCTATATTGGAGCAATTGAAAGTTTGGAAGATCTAGAAAATCAGTTCTACGAAAATAACTTTGACGATAATGCCCAATTAATTGGATATATTGCTTTTGATTTTGTAAATCCTTTTAAGAAAATAGAGAATGTTTCTGATGCAGGATCACTTGCCAAAAAAGTGAGTGATGATAAGGGAAGTAATAATGATACAGATAGCAATATTGATATTGACTGCATTATGAACTGTTTTACAGCTGGAACAAAGGTTCTTACTGAAGATGGGGAAAAACCGATAGAAGAGATACAAGTAGGGGATAAAGTTCTAGCCAAAGATGATGTAACAGGTGAAATGGGATATAAGGAAGTTGTAGGACTCTTCCAAAGAGAGGCCGATGAAATCTATTCTCTTTATATTGAAAATGAAATCATCGAAGTAACAGCTGAACATCCTTTCTGGCTTGATGGTGAAGGTTGGACGTTGGTTAAAGATTTACAAGTGGGTGATTATCTTGTAAGTACTGATGGTTCAATTAAAATAATAGATAAAATAGAAATAGAACAACGTACCACTACAGTGTATAATTTTGATGTAGAAGATTATCATTCTTACTTTGTTTCTAACCTTGGGATTTGGGTTCATAATTGTAGTCCAGAAGGAAATGGGAATGATCAATATTGGAAGCAGTATACTGAGGGACTAGATTGGAGCATTACTAGTAAAAAAGGTGAGACAAGGGGAGAACATGTTGAAAAACATGGTACAAATAACCTACAGAAAAAAGAACATGGAGTTTTTTATGGAAATCCTACAGATGTAATAAACAATGCATGGAATAATAAGGGGAATGTAACACCAATTACTGAGGGGAACGTGGATATTTATCATATTCCTTATCCAAACGCTGGACATGCAGGAGGCTATGCTTCGCAGGGGCAAAACCTTGATTACATAACTATTATTACTCAAAAGGATACAAATAAAATTATTACAGGTTTTCCTTCAGTAGGTGAATAAAGGGGAGTAAAGAATTGCATAATTATTATCAGTTTAAAGTTGCATGGTGTCCTATATGTTCACAGGGATGGGTAGAAATTGTGAAGACTATAAAATCTAACCGACTACATGTTATGTGTAGTGAATGTGAGTCTGAATGGGATAAACCTGATAAAATTAATTTGAAAAATGTTAGAACGTATTCTGAAAAAGATCAGGTTAGTGATCCGTCAATTGAAGAAGTTCAAAGAGTGGGATGGGAGAAATATATATTGAATGATTAGCTAAGCAGTACAACAAAATGATATCAACTAAAAGTAATTAAATGAGGAAGCGATGTTTGACGATGTTGTGATTCATTGCTTCCTTAACCTATTTCATTTATTTGTGTAAAATGATTAAGACACCTGATACCCCAACTTCTCTATCTTACTTAACCATTTCCGTTTTCTCTTAACCGTAGATTTCCTAACCTGATCTACAGAAGTGATTCGAACAGGTTTAATGCCACAAAAATTTAAAATACTTTTTTTCATAGAATTATGCCCTGGTTTTCCTTGAAATAAAGTATAGTACCATTTAGGAGAATCCATAGTTACGATAAGCCTTGCCGTTTTTTCAGTTAATAATTGATCAACCATTGCAGAATTTTCTTTGTATTTAAACGCAAATCCAGGTAAAAACACTCTATCAATAAACCCTTTTAATAGGGCTGGCATTGTTCCCCACCAATTAGGATAGATGAAGACAAGATGATCGGCCCATGTGATTAAATCCTGAGCTTTCATTAAATCATCTTCTAAGTCTTTTCTATCGTATGTATATCCTTTATATATGGGATCAAATATCAAATCAGCCACTCGTATTTTTTTGACTTCTGCTCCTTTTTTGATTGCCCCAGTTTTATAAGCGTTTCCAAGAGCAGCACCGAAACTATCTTCATTTGGATTCCCATTAATGATCAGTATTTTTTTCATTTCTGTTTCACTCCTTCTATTTTATTTACGTTGGGATTGATCAATCCGTTTCATAAGATTATTATAAAATCATCTAATTTTTGTTACAATATGGAAAAAGTCATTTTGACATATGACAAAAGTAAAGTATTTGAATACACCAATAAAGGTAGTAAAAGAGTTGAAATTATGCAGAGGAAATATATGTGATGGAAAGCTCATGAATATCGGATTAAAATACTATCTATGTATATAGATTTTATCGAACAATATAGTGTATAATATATTTAACAGGATTCATATAATAAATAAAGAAACCGCAGGTGCTGCTAACACCATACGGTTTCATACAATAGCCGTTAAAATTAGAACGGTAGGCTTTGGTTTTAAGACAAACGGACCGCGACCTTGGAGAGGGGCGGTTCTATTTCATGTTCTTAACAGACAATAAAGCTATAATTAATAACCCCGAAGATAACATTAGAGAAATAGCCTGGAATACTGTCATGGGACATCACCCCCTAACGTTACAAATGAGGGATCAGCCTACCACCCTTCCAACTATTGTATTATTTCTATCATACTACTTTATTCCTTAGAAGGAATTTATTATATTAATTCTTGTGATTTATGACAAAAGTAAAGTGTTTTAGGAGTTTTGATATGATTCAAAAAATGAAAACATATAAAATATTAATCTTCGCAGGATTGTTTCTATTTGCTTTAGTGATAGGGATATATGTATATATCATCAACCATCCCCCACTCTCTTCAAATGGACTTACTTCAAACATAGATAATACAAAAGTAACATTAAATATAAAAAATGATGGGATAAGAAATGTTGAAATTATAGACGTGTTTGTAAATGGAGATAAAGTCACTAAATCGGTGGAGTTAGGAATGAGTTACTCAGAAAAAATGGTTCAACTAAAAGATGAACCCAAATATGATATCGTTTTTGTAAACAACTTTAAAGAAAATGTAATACACCCTAAAACAGATGATATTGATGAAGCAATAAAAAGAAATGAACCTACAGATTATGGAATTAGAATCTTACATAATAAGCCGATTGAAACGATAAAGATAAAATATAAATATTTAGGCATGTCATGGGAGTTAATAAAAACTCTAAGCTGAAAATGAGAAAAATTTTTGTCAAATGGTATTTAACCTCCACTATTGTCTCGATCTTGCCCCATAACATAATTAGAGCTTTCTCCGTCTTTACTGTGTGGGTTAATACCTCTTTGATATAAATTATTATTCTTTTTACGTTTTAGATCGATAAGGAGAGCAAATAGTAGTAACGCTATAAAAAATCCAATAACCCAAAACCAAAACATTTAACCAGCCCCTAATGATAATAATGGTAATTTATTCATTTTATTTTACCATAGTCGTTCATATGACAGCGAAGATTCACTACAGGAATAAAAGTTGAGGATAGACTAATATTTGCACACTAAAGGACCGTCCGATGATTTCTTCGGACAGTCTTTTTTAAATCTATGTTATTCTTTGGACTCTTTCTCTTTTTTATCTAATAATTCATTTGCTTGATTGATTTCTGCTGAATTGGAAGGAATTGGTTTGGTTATTTCAGAAACATCAAATCCTCCGATCGCAGAAACCCCCAATAAATAAGATGATAATGCAACGGTAGATACTAATTTTTTAAATGCCATCTTAACTTCCTCCTATTCCATTTAAATCGAAATGTTTTGTGTTTGAATAGCATAACCTTCTTTGCTTAAGAAAAAGTTAGGTAGACATTAAAATCACATAAAAAATTGAATTTTGTTCTCCCAAAAATGAGGATGAATACGTCTGTTCATGAGAAAAGGATACTTTTTATATTTCATCTAAAAAATACTAAATTTTATGTGGAAAAAACTACTTAATTTGACGTAATAGATGGTATAATGTAAAAAAAGCTGGTTTTTGCGTGTAATCTAATCTATTTTTACGATTTTCTAAGCAGATAGATGCATTTTTTTACTATGAGACGACATATTTTTTTCGAACTAGCTTTTTTATGCAAGGATTTTTATTGTTAATGTCGAAGTTTATAATTTAATGCATGTTCAAAAAGTTCAGTTTTCAGCACCGAGAAGATTGTGCGAATATGAAGAAGCCGGAGCGGAGTGTAGTGATTTGTTACATGAGCACCGGACTTTAAATATGAGTGCAATATTCGATGTCGAAATCACTCCTTGAAATGGTTCGTGATCAAAAGGGTGCTTTTTGAACAACCTCTAAGACTACCAAGAATCGGGAAGTGATAAAGTGATAGAAATGCAGGGTGTTTTTAAAAAATATCCAGATGGTAATGAAGCGTTAAGAGGAATTAACTTAAAAGTTGATCAAAATGAATTTGTATACATAGTAGGCCCATCAGGTGCTGGTAAATCCACGTTTATGAAACTCATATATAGAGAAGAAAAACCTACCAAAGGACAAATTGTCGTAAACGGCTTTAATATAGGGAAGTTAAAACAACGAAAAATCCCATACGTGAGAAGAAACATAGGTGTTGTATTCCAAGATTTCCGCTTACTCCCGAAACTGACAGTTGCAGAAAATGTCGCTTTTGCAATGGAAGTCATAGAAGAACCGAAAAAATTCATCAAAAAAAGAACAAATGAAGTATTAAGTTTAGTTCGATTAAAAGGGAAAGCAAACGCCTATCCTTCCCAGTTATCAGGGGGGGAACAGCAAAGAGTAGCGATTGCTAGAGCTATTGTAAACAACCCTTCTCTTATTATTGCAGACGAACCTACAGGGAACTTAGATCCAGAAACCTCTTTGGGAATTATGGAGTTACTAGAGGAAATTAATTTTAGGGGAACAACGATCATCATGGCTACGCATAACAAAGATATCGTAAATAAAATGAGAAAAAGAGTCATAGCCATCGAAGACGGAGTCGTTGTACGTGACCAAGAACGAGGTGAATACGGTTATGAAACTTAGCACAATCGGTCGTCACTTTCGTGAAGGGTTCAAAAATGTCAGTCGCAACGCATGGATGTCTTTTGCTTCTATAAGTTCTATAGCCATTCCTCTTTTTATACTAGGTGTGTTTTTACTTCTAACTTCTAATGTAAATCAATTTTTAGGTGATATAGAAAGTCAAGTAGAAGTCAAAGTTTTCCTCAATACGGAAATACCGGAAGAAGAAATTCTTTCCATTAAAAACAATATAGCCGGCATTGAAGAAATCAAAAGAGTAACACATATTACAAAAGAACAAGGCATAGCTGAACTGAGAGAAAAAATCGGTGATCCATTGGAAGGATATGATGGGGAAGATAATCCACTCCCAGATTCCTTCGTCGTTGAAGTATATAATTCAAGAGAAGTAAAAACCGCTGCTGAAAAAATTGAAAAGTTGTATGAGGGTGAATTCATAACGATTGAGAGAGCCGTCTCTGAAGGAGTAGCACAAACAGAAGAAGAGAATACGACTGATGGGCAAAGTACACCCGAAGGGCAAACTTCAACAGAAAACACGACAGATGAACAGGGAATCCAAGAAGATCAATTGGTAGAAGAAATACAAATTCCAGTCATAGAAAGTGTGAAGTATGGACAAGGATATGTAGAAAATTTACACAAAATCACCAGTACAATCCGCAACATTGGTTTCATTATTGTTATCGGTTTAGTATTTACAGCGATGTTTTTGATCGCAAATACGATTAAACTTACGATTATGGCAAGAAGTAATGAAATCGGGATTATGAAACTAGTAGGAGCAACCAATCAATTTATTCGCTGGCCATTTTTTGTAGAAGGGGCTGTTATTGGATTCATAGGTTCATTCATTCCAAGTGCTGTTCTATATTTTGGATATGCTGAACTAGTAGAAAGAAGTCAGTTGCAGCTTGGTATTCTAGGAATGGAAATGATACCTCAAAATGAGGCCACACCAAATATATTACTTGCATTGTTTGTAATCGGTGTAGTCATTGGCGTTTTTGGAAGTGTTTTATCTGTAAGAAAACATTTGAAGGTGTAATCTATTAATATTTAAAAATAGGAGGAACGGACGTTGAAGAAGAGTCTAGTAGTAATGATATCATTTTTATTTATTTTTTCCTCAATAATATTGCCAGAGCAAGGACAAGCGGATAATTCAGCTGAAATAAAAGCAATAAATGCTCAATTGAAAGAGTTACAAGCTAAAGAAGCTCAAGCTAAAGCGAATAGGCAAGCAGCACTAAATCAGATAAATAATTTAAATAGTCAAATTGCAAATACAGAACAAGATATACAGGAAATTGAACTTCAAATAGCCACTAAAAATAAAGAAGTAGAAGTACTTGAGGGTACGATTGCTCAAACAAAAGAGGAACTTGAAGCAGCTAAGCTTGAGCTTGATAATGCAATACAACGAGTAGAAGATCGAAATGAATTATTGAAATCTAGACTTCATATTATGTACACAAACGGTTCCGTCTCCTATTTGGATGTATTATTAAGCTCTACTAGTTTTACAGATTTCTTAGATCGTTTTCAAGCTCTAAACTCTATACTAAATAAAGATAAAGAACTATTAGAAGCACGTAAACATGATCAAGCGGTTATTGAAAAAGCGAAAGGAGAAGTAGAAACTAGAATAGTAGCACTAAATGATAACCTTGATCAATTAGAACAATTACGATCGGAATTGTATACTCAGGAAAAAGAAAAAGCAGTTGCAATTACTAGTTATAAAGGTCAAATAGAGATCCATGAAGAGATTTCCAAAGAAGAAGAAGAAGCAATGACTAATATGATAGCGGAAAGATCTAAGTTATTAGCCAAAAAAGCAAGTTTGACTTACGATGGAAAGTTTGGGTATCCACTTCCAACGGATAGACAATATCGTGTGACCTCCTATTATGGAACAAGAACGGATCCGTTTACGGGTAGAACTTCAAGTCATACAGGAGTGGATGTTGCAGCACCTGGTGGAACTAACATTTTAGCATCTGCTGGTGGTGTCGTGATTGTGGCAGAATATATGAGTTCCTACGGGAATGCTGTGGTTATAGAACACGGGGATGGTATAAAAACCTTATATGCACATATGCGTCAGATTAATGTTTCAGTGGGACAAAATGTAAACCGTGGAGCTAAAATAGGTGAAGTAGGAACAACGGGTAGGTCTACAGGGAACCATTTACATTTTGAAGTGCGTAAGTGGGATTCTCGTGTAGATCCTAATAAATACGTTAAATTCTACTAAATGTATTAATTGGATTACGCTTGACATATACTACAAAGATGAACTTTAAGATCCAAGGTTAGGATGGTGAGTCTATGGTTTTAAAACGCCGTACGGTTATATTATTAATCATCTTTTCGATGATGATTGGAGCTGTGCTATCGATTGCGATTGTGAATTGGAGCATTTCCATTTTTGCTGAACAAGATGAAACAGGACAAGAAGTATTAAAAGAAGAGACAGAGGACGTCACCGGTTTTACAGAAACGGATCTAAAAAAGATGTCAACCGTATTTGAAATTATTGAAAACGCATATTACAAAGAAATGGATAAAACTGAAATTATAGATGGTGCAATTCGAGGGATGCTTACTTCCCTTGACGACCCATATTCAGTATATTTTGATGCAGAGCAATCTAAAATGTTTCGAGAAGCGGTTAATTCATCCATTTCTGGGATTGGTGCCGAAGTGACGATGGAAGATAATAGGGTGACTGTGGTTTCACCGATAAAGGATTCTCCAGCAGATGAGGCTGGCATTCGTGCTAAGGATCAGATTATTTCTGTGAATGGAGAAAGTTTAGAAGGATTAACTTTGAATGATGCGGTTTTAAAAATTAGAGGTCCAAAAGGAACGCAAGCGAAGCTGAAAATACTAAGACCGGGATTCAACGAGCCGATTGAAATTATTGTTGTTCGTAATAAGATTGATTTGGAAACGATTCAATCTGAAATGTTAGAAAATAATATAGGTTACATTGAAATCAAGCAATTTGCCGAACAAACAGCAGAACGATTCCATGAAGACTTAGAACAATTAGAAAGTGATGGGATGTCATCTTTAATCATAGATGTACGTAACAATCCAGGTGGTTATTTGAATGTAGCTATTGATTTATTGGATCCATTGCTAGAAAAGGGAACAGTGCTCGTATACGAAGAAGATCGTGAAGGAAATCGTAAAGAACATATTTCCAAGTCAGATGGAAAACCTTACTCCATCGTTGTACTAACGAACAGTGGAAGTGCTAGTGCTTCAGAGATTTTAGCTGGAGCCATTATGGAATCTGACAAAGGTATCATCGTTGGTGAAACTACATTTGGAAAGGGAACAGTCCAAAAGACATTTTCTAGTGGTGTAGATGATGGCAGTGAGTTGAAAGTGACGGTTGCCAAATGGCTTACCTCTAGTGGAGCATTTATACATGAGGTAGGGATTGAACCTGATTATAAGGTTGAGCAACCAGCATTTTTCACTGTAGCTCCTTTGCCAAAAGATAAAGTTTTAGCGCTTGAATCAGTAGGTGAAAGTGTAAAAACATTACAGATTATGCTTGAGGGTTTAGGGTTTAAGACTGAAAGAAATGACGGATTTTTCGATGTAAAAACAGAAGTTGCCCTTAAAAATTTCCAAGCAGAGAACGGTATACTTGTTACAGGTAAATTAGATGAAGCGACAGCGAATGAAATGGAAAAACAAATTATTGAAAAATTTAGAGATCCAAAAAATGATTCACAATTACAAAAAGCGATTGAAGTATTAAGTGGGAGTTAAACCACTACATATCGCATAAATTGGATGACTTAGAAGGATTTAATTAACTTGGTGTCGAACTGTTTTTAGGAGGATTGGGTCAGAGTGCTCAATCTTCCTATTTTTTTCAGAACAGGATTTTCTATTGTTAATGTTAGCATTTAATTTATATTTCAGAGTAGATTACAAGGAGAACATGCGAATGGAATTATTTATTCAGATTTCGATGGGATTTGTAGAGGCTTTAAAGCTGTTACTCATTCAACCTTTTTATTACATAGGGATTTTATTTGTAATCTTTCAATATCGTAGGCAAATTTACTTGGAAAGGAAATTATTCCATACTAAATTGCATTCACTTATGAATGAAACATGGAGAACCATTGGCTGGGGGATTGTAGGGGGTTTTGTATGTTCATTATTCATAATATTTTTAGGGATAAGTATTTCATTTGATGTATTGATTCTTATTTGGGTTATTTCATTGATTTTGATACTGTTTCGAGTTCGATTTTTATGTTTTTCATATTCTGTTGGTATCTTAGGCATATTACATGTACTCGTGGTTTCATTTCCTTTTTTCGAATCACTTCAATCCACTTGGTTTTTAAAAACATTAATAGATGTTAATGTACCTTCATTACTTAGTTTAGTAGCCATTTTACATTTATTAGAAGCCTTTTTATATTATATGAATGGAACAAAATCCTCTACACCATTGTTTCTTAAAGGGAAACGTGGAAAAATAGTAGGGGGGTATCATTTTCAGGGATTTTGGCCTGTGCCATTGTTTTTATTAGTTCCGACAACTTCCACTGGCATTGTGCTGCCTTGGAATCCAATATTAAGTAATGACATTTTCACAAGTGGTTGGATGATGATCGCATTTCCAGTTGTGATCGGATTTTCTGAAATGACAAGAGTGAAGCTACCTACGCACAAGGTGAAATGGAGTGCAAAGTGGCTCACTATTTATAGTGTAACATTATTGGGATTGGCATTTGTTTCTCATTTTTGGTCTATCTTCACTTTCTCTGCCGTTTTATTATGTATATTGTTTCATGAGGGCATCGTATATTACAGTAAAAAACAAGAATTTAATCAAGTTCCAATTTATGTACATGACCAACGAGGTTTGTTTATTTTGGGTATTTTACCAAATAGCTCTGCTGAAAAAATGGGCATAGAAGTTGGAGAAATTATTCATAAAGTGAACGGTTTGGAAGTGCACACGAAAGAAGAGTTGCATCAGGCTATTCGTATGAACCCAGCTTATTGTAAGTTAGAGATATTGAACCTTGAAGGTGAGAGCAAGTTTGTAAAGGGTGCTCTATTTTCGGGAGAACATCACCATTTAGGTTTAATCTTGGCCCCAGATGAACAAGCGATGTATTATTTAGAGTTAAATGAAAAGCCGATATGGGCTTATATAAAAATGAAACTGTCAGGTATTTTTCGAGTGGATCCATCATCTAATAAAAATATAGAAATTTAAAACCATATTTATAAGCCTTTGGCATTAAGTCCAAAGGCTTTTTTCTGTACACGATTTCCAGTGTCTACGTTCTTGAATGAACTGGAATCGAGGAACATTTAATTACGACAGTAGCTGACGTAATTAAATGTTATATTAAATATAATGCGCAAATTGAGGGGATAATGAAGGGTCACGTTGGTGCTTTAGTTTCATTTGCATCAACCTAAATTTCAAGTTATAATATGGAATGGGAACAAATATTCCTATGAATATAAACTAGGCAGGTGTCTACATGAGTGATATGGTTCAAAGTGATAAAAAGTTTGAGCTGATTTCCGAATATTCTCCACAAGGTGATCAACCACAAGCGATTGAACAGCTGGTTGAAGGAATTGAAGCAGGAAAGAAACACCAAACATTATTAGGAGCAACGGGTACAGGTAAAACGTTTACGATTGCCCAAACGATTGCAAAATTAAATCGCCCCACACTTGTCATTGCACATAATAAGACACTTGCAGCCCAACTGTGCAGCGAGTTTAAAGAGTTTTTTCCTAACAACTCTGTTGATTATTTTGTGAGTTATTATGATTATTATCAACCTGAAGCGTATATGCCAGCTTCAGATACGTATATAGAAAAAGATTCGAGCATTAACGATGAAATAGATCAGCTTCGACATTCAGCTACAAGTTCCCTATTTGAACGAAGGGATGTCATCATAGTAGCGAGTGTATCCTGTATTTACGGACTAGGTTCTCCAAAGGAATATCGTAATTTAGTATTGGATTTAAAAGTTGGCATGGAACAGTCTAGAGATAAGATTTTACATCGATTAGTAGACATCCAGTATCAAAGGAATGATATCAACTTCATTCGAGGCACTTTTCGTGTGCGTGGAGATGTGGTAGAAATATTCCCTGCATCTGGGATTGAACAAGCGATTCGGATCGAAATGTTCGGAGATGAGATTGAAAGAATAACGGAAATTGATGTATTAACAGGTGAAATAATGGGGGAAAGAGAGCATGTTGCTATATTCCCAGCCTCTCACTTTGTGACACATGAAGATACAATGAAAGTGGCACTAAAAAATATTGAGCAAGAGTTAGAGGAACAATTAAAGAATTTTCGTGATCAAGGAAAGTTATTAGAAGCTCAACGTTTAGAACAACGAACAAGATATGATATCGAAATGATGGCAGAAATGGGTTTCTGTTCTGGAATCGAAAACTATTCTGGTCCACTTACCTTTAGAGAAAGAGGAGCTACTCCCTATACTCTTTTTGATTATTTTCCTAAGGATATGTTAATTGTTGTAGATGAGTCCCATGTTACCCTGCCACAAGTACGTGGAATGTATAATGGAGATAGAGCTAGGAAAAACATGTTAGTAGATCACGGTTTTCGTCTTCCATCGGCTTTGGATAACCGTCCTTTAAGATTTGAGGAATTTGAAAAAAAGATTAATCAGATCATTCATGTTTCAGCAACACCAGGTCCTTATGAGCTGGAGCATACACCGGATATGGTACAACAAATTATACGCCCAACAGGGTTGATTGATCCAAAAATTGAAGTTCGACCCACAAAAGGTCAGGTGGATGACCTCATTAATGAAATACAAGAACGTATAGAAAAGCAAGAACGGGTTCTAGTTACAACGTTAACAAAGAAGATGTCTGAGGATTTAACGGACTATTTAAAAGAAATCGGAATTAAAGTAAGGTATTTGCATTCCGATATTAAAACATTAGAACGGATGCAAATCATTAGAGATTTACGATTAGGCACCTTTGATGTTTTAATAGGAATTAACTTGTTAAGGGAAGGTCTCGATTTACCAGAAGTCTCATTAGTGACGATTTTGGATGCTGACAAGGAAGGTTTCTTAAGATCAGAACGCTCGCTTATTCAGACGATTGGTAGAGCGGCACGGAATGTGGATGGATCGGTGATTATGTATGGAGATAAAATCACAGATTCAATGGATAAAGCCATAAAAGAAACAGAGCGAAGACGTGAAATTCAATTAGCTTATAATGAAAAACATGGTATAACGCCAAAAACGATACGTAAAAAGATCAGAGATGTCATTGAAACGAGTAAAGTTGCAGAACAAAAAGCAGATTATATTACAGATAAACAAGCAAGTAAGATGTCCAAAAAAGATCGTAAGACATTAATTGAACGTTTGGAGTCAGACATGAAAGAAGCTGCAAAAAACTTGCAGTTTGAAAGAGCAGCGGAACTTCGCGATGCCGTATTAGAATTAAAAGCACAGGATTGATTAAAAGGAGCGTTTAAAACAATGTCAAAGGATCATATCGTAATTAAAGGAGCACGTGCTCATAATTTAAAAAATATAGATGTATCGATTCCTAGAGATAGCTTCGTTGTACTTACTGGATTAAGTGGTTCAGGGAAATCCTCGTTAGCTTTTGATACGATATATGCTGAAGGACAAAGAAGATACGTTGAATCATTGTCTGCATATGCAAGACAGTTTCTAGGGCAGATGGATAAACCGGATGTAGATTCAATTGAAGGATTGTCTCCGGCTATTTCTATTGATCAAAAAACAACCAGTCGTAATCCGAGGTCTACAGTAGGAACGGTTACTGAAATTTATGATTATCTTCGTTTGTTATACGCACGTGTTGGTAGACCTCATTGCCCCAAACATGGAATTGAAATTACTTCTCAGACAGTAGAGCAAATGGTAGATCGAATATTAGAATACCCTCATAAAACCAAACTGCAAATATTAGCTCCCCTTGTATCAGGTCGTAAGGGTGAGCATGTTAAGTTATTGGAAGATATTCGTAAACAAGGGTTTGTACGTGTACGTGTTGACGGCGATATCAAAGATTTATCTGAAACAATCAAGTTAGAAAAAAATAAAAAACATCATATTGAGGTCGTCATTGATCGCATTGTGATCAAAGATCAAATTCAAACAAGACTGGCAGACTCTATTGAAACAGCTTTGAAATTATCCGAAGGACAGGTCATCATTGATATCATTGGTCAAGAAGAATTGATGTTTAATTCGAATCTCGCTTGTCCAGAGTGTGGATTTAGTTTAGAAGAATTGTCTCCACGAATGTTTTCATTTAATAGTCCTTATGGTGCATGTGCTGAATGTGATGGATTAGGATTAAAAATGATTGTGGATCCAGACCTATTAGTTCCCAATAAAGATAAATCAATTAGTGAAGGTGCATTTGAAGCTTGGGCTGGCAGTACTTCTAATTATTATCCTCAATTTTTAGCTGCTGTATGTGCACATTTTGACATTCCGATGGATGTACCTGTAGAAAAGCTTTCAGAAGAACATATGAACACGTTGTTATACGGAACAGGTGAGGAAAAAGTTAAATTTGTTTATGAAAATGATTTTGGAAAACGTCGGGAAGCGATCGTTCCATTTGAAGGGATTATTAATAATTTAGAGCGAAGGTATAGAGATACAGCTTCCAATGGGATTCGTGAACATATTGAAGGTTTTATGAGTGCGAAACACTGTAATAAGTGTAAAGGACAACGTTTAAAACCTGAAAGCTTGTCTGTTACGATTAATGACAAAAACATTGGTTATGCAACGAGCCTATCCATAAGCGAAGCCTATGATTTCTTTGATTCTTTAATATTGACGGAAAAAGAAACGAAAATTGCTCAGTTGATTTTAAAAGAAATTAACTCGAGATTAGGTTTTCTTAACAATGTAGGATTAGATTATTTAACCTTAAGCAGAGCTGCAGGTACGTTATCTGGTGGTGAAGCACAACGGATTCGTTTAGCCACACAAATAGGATCAAGTTTGATGGGTGTTTTATATATATTAGATGAACCGAGTATCGGATTACATCAGAGAGATAATGATCGATTATTACAAACTTTAAAACATATGCGTGATATAGGGAATACACTTGTTGTTGTTGAACATGATGAAGATACGATGAAGGAAGCCGATTATATTATTGATATCGGACCAGGAGCAGGTATACATGGTGGGACAATCGTTTCACAAGGTACACCTCAGCAAGTGATGGAAGATGAGAATTCTTTAACTGGGAATTACTTAAGTGGTAAAAAATTCATTCCGGTTCCCGTAAATAGAAGAGAACCAAATGGAAAATGGTTAGAAGTAAAAGGAGCAAAGGAAAACAACTTGAGAAATGTAAATGCCAAATTTCCACTAGGTGTGTTCAGTTGCGTAACGGGAGTTTCAGGATCTGGAAAAAGTACATTAATTAACGAAATCCTGTATAAAACATTAGCAAGAGAGTTACACAAGGCGAGTAAAGTGAGACCAGGAAAATATAAAGAAATGAATGGTCTAGAGCATTTAGAAAAGGTTGTTGATATTAATCAATCTCCAATCGGAAGAACCCCGAGATCAAATCCAGCAACTTATACAGGGGTATTTGATGATATAAGAGATGTGTTTGCTGCTACTTCAGAAGCGAAGGTAAGAGGCTATAAAAAAGGAAGATTCAGTTTTAATGTGAAGGGCGGGCGTTGTGAAGCTTGTCGCGGTGACGGAATTATTAAAATTGAAATGCACTTTTTACCTGACGTTTATGTTCCATGTGAAATATGTAAAGGGAAACGATACAATCGTGAAACGTTAGAAGTGAAGTACAAGGGGAAAAATATATCTGACATTTTGGATATGACCATAGAGGATGCATGTGAGTTCTTTAAAAATATTCCTAGAATCCAACGAAAATTACAAACCCTACTTGATGTAGGATTAGGATATATGGATTTAGGTCAACCAGCAACAACTCTTTCTGGGGGGGAAGCCCAAAGGGTAAAACTTGCCTCTGAATTATACAGAAGAAGTACTGGGAAAACCATTTATATATTAGATGAACCAACAACAGGTTTACATGTACATGATATTGATCGTTTGTTAAAAGTATTACATCGATTAGTCGATAATGGGGATAGTGTGTTGGTCATTGAACACAACTTGGATGTCATTAAAACAGCGGATTATATTATCGATTTAGGACCTGAAGGTGGAAAAGGTGGAGGGCAAATCATCGCTTCTGGATCACCTGAAGAACTTATTAAAGTGAAAAAGTCTTATACAGGGAAGTATCTAGCACCTATCTTGAAAAGAGATACAGGTCGGACAACAAGTAATGAATGTATAGATGTGAGTGAAAGTGTTGTTTTATAAATAAAAAATTATAATTATTCAATGAAAATAGCATCTCATTTTGAGGTGCTATTTTCCATTTATTAGATTCCGTAAATAGAGCGGAAATAACAGTAAATTCTGTCATAAGATACTATGTCTTTTATTCGAATTTCGTATTACAATGGTTATGTAGTGTTGGACAAGTTCAGCATTATTAATGCTACTAATCATACAGTATAATGATATACTTGGCCCTTGTTCATAGTCTGAAAGACCCTGTTTCAGATCATTTCTTCATGGGGTTATAATTTTTACTGAAAAGATGTATCGCTACTGCTTTATCTTGTTCTAACAATGCACAAACTAATTTAACTATGGGGGAGGAAACATAATGTATATGAAAAAAAGTTTATCTATTTTCATGGCATTTGTTTTAGTAATCAGTTTATTCAGTACAAGTCTTATGAACATCAGCTCCGCGGAGCAGCAAACATTTGTTGAAACCTTAAGTAACTCTGATGCACCAGGGAACACTTATGCTGACGGTTCTTTTGTAGGTGATAACGGTATTACATGGTCTTACGTATCAGCACGTGACGAGTCAGGTTACGGGATAGATGAAAACGGTTTAATGTTAAGAAATGCTGATTCAAACAGCAGTATCGTTTCAGAAGTCATTCCAGATGGTATTGGTTCATTCTCAGTGAATCTTAAAAAGGCATTCACCGGAGCTGGAAATCGTCAAGTTGAGTTATTTATAAATGGGGAGTCAAAAGGAACATCTGAGGCTTTTGATGATAATGACGTTCATACATTTTCAGTGGATGAAATGAATATAGCTGGAGATGTAGAAATTAAAATCGTTAACACAACTGCGAAACAAGTCGTGATTGACAACATTACATGGTCAAGTTTTGATGGTGAGATTACACAAGTTTCTCCTGTAAAATCCTCTCCAGTAGCTGGAGAAGTAACAGCAGGAACAGAAGTTATTCTTTCTACATCAACAGCAGATGCACAAATTTATTACACCTTAGATGGATCTGAGCCAACGGTTGAAAGTACTTTATATGAAAGTGCAATTGTCGTTGAAGAAGCTTTATCCATCAAAGCGATTGCAATGAAAGATGGACTTGATGCAAGTGAGGTTGCTTCATTTGATTATACAGTGAAACCACCTTTAACATTAAGTAACATTTTAGATGTTAGAGGAAATGTAGGAACTGAAGCTAAAATTGAAGGAATCGTAACTGCCTCTTTTGAAGCAGGAGGAAAAACAAACCTATATGTACAAGATAATACAGCAGGTATTATTGTTAGAGGTACTGGGTTGTCTGCTTCAATCGGAGATAGAATCACTGCCGAAGGGTCAGTTTCTGATTACTTTGGTATGGCACAGTTTGAAGTAGATGGACTTACTATACTTGTAGAAGATGAGGGTACACCTGAACCACAACTTGTAATATCAAGTGATCTTGCAAGTGAAAATGGTGAAACAGTAGAAGCTGAGCTTGTTACAATCGAAAAAGTAACGATTCAAGAAGTTGATAACTTTGGCAATTTTACAGCTGTTGATCAAAACGGCACATTCAAATTAAATCCAGATGATGAGAGTTTGTTAGAAGTAGGGAAAACTTATGAACAAATTACAGGAGTTGTAGATTACAACTATAGCGAATATAAAATAGTACCACGTTTTTCATTAGATGTTATTCAAGAGTACTTTACAGTATACGCTCAACCTGGAGCGGGTAAAATTGAAGAAGGAAATGCAGTAACATTAATGACGTTTGTTGAAAATGGTACGATTTATTATACGGTAGATGGATCAAACCCAACTACTGAAAGTAATGTATATGTTGAACCTATTCAAATTAATGAAGATACAACGATCAAAGCCATCGTTGTAGAAGATAACAATGCAAGTGATGTTGTTACGTTTGAATATACAGTAGTTTTACCTTTAGATTCTTTAGATATTCATGATATTCAAGGCGCTACTCATACTTCTTTATATGAAGGGTTAATTGTAAAAGATGTTCCTGGAATTGTGACACATGTAGATGGAACATCCGGGTTTTTCATGGAGTCAGTTGTAGCTGATGATGACATTCGCACATCTGAAGGGATCAAAGTATATGTGAGAAATTCAGCGGTGAAAGTCGGGGATTTAGTTTCAGTAACAGGTGAAGTAGTTGAATATAGAGAAGATGGATATGATGATGCAGCAGATCTTCTAACAACAGAAATTAATGCAAGTTCTGTAGAAGTGGTAGCAAGTAATCAACCATTATCAACACCAATAGAGCTTGGTGTAGATCGTATGATTCCAACTTCAGTTATTGATAATGATGCATTCAGTGTTTTTGATCCTGAAGAAGACGGTATTGATTTTTATGAAAGTTTAGAAGGAATGAGAGTAACATTAAATAATGCTTCAGTTGTAGCTCCACCTAAATATGATGAGATCCCAGTTGTACTTGAAGGATCAGTGGATGCAAACCGTACTCCAGCAGGTGGAATATTAATTTCAGAAGATGAATTAAATCCTGAACGTATTATGGTTAAAGTATCAAACGAACCAACTGTAAAAGTGGGAGATCGTTTTGATGGAACCATTACAGGGATCTTTAGTTATGATTATAGTAACTTTAAGTTGTTAGCTATTGAAGAATTGCCAGAGGTAATCGATGGAGGTACTGAACGTGCCGTGACAACGATTCAACCTACAGAAGACAAATTAACAGTGGCTTCATACAACGTTGAAAACTTTTCACTTGAAAGTGGACAAGAGAAAATAAATACAATTGCAGAATCAATGATAACAAATTTAAATACACCAGACATTATTGGGCTTGTTGAAGTTCAAGATAATGATGGCCCAACAGATAGTGGTGTAACAGACGCAAGTCAGAGTTATGAAGCATTAATTGCGGCGATTGAAGCTCATGGTGGTCCGACTTATGAATTTACCGAAATTGCACCTATTGACAAAACAGACGGTGGACAGCCAGGTGGAAACATCCGCGTAGGGTATATTTACAATCCAGAACGTGTAAGCCTTGTTGAAAAACAAGCAGGAGACGCTATTACAGCAGTAGGATATGATGAAAATGGATTAACATTAAATCCAGGTCGTATTGATCCGACGAACGAAGCGTTTGAAAGTTCACGTAAATCATTAGCAGCAGAATTTGAATTTAATGGTGAAAGAGTGATCGTAATTGCAAACCACTTTAATTCAAAACGTGGTGACGGTGCTCCATTTGGTAGCGATCAACCAGTAGTTTTAGGAAGTGAGCCACAACGTTTAGAAATGGCTAAAGCCATTAATGGATTTATTCAAGACGTATTAACCGTAAATCCTGAAGCAAACATTGTTGTTTTAGGAGATATGAACGATTTTGAATTCTCTAATCCTTTAGATGTTTTAAAAGGAAATGAACTAGTTAATATGATTGATCAGCTTCCAGCGGAAGAAAGATACACGTACAATTATCAAGGAAACTCTCAAGTATTAGACCACATTCTGATAAGTAACAATTTACTTGATAATACAGTGGCAGATATTGTAAATATGAATGCAGACTTCACTGAAGAACATGGCCGTACTAGTGATCATGATCCAGTGATGATTCAGATTGACTTTAATGATCCAGTAGGAGATTTAACAAAAGTGTTCGAACAGTTAAAGAATAAAGAAGTTTCAACACAAGAAGTTGCTGAACTAATCGTTTCTAAAGTTGTTTCTGAAGAATTTAGTTCAAATGAAATAACTACTTTATTAAAAGAAGTATTTTTAACGAATGTTTCAGATCATAAGGACATTAAACATGTAGAAAATACAACAGATCATATTGAAAGAGATTTAGATCGTATGTTGAAAGACTTGAATAAACCAAATAAAAAGAACTTTGATCAAGCTAAGTATGTGAAACTAGTTAATAAAGAATTGGCAAAACTTTTAAAATAATAATTTTAAAAACAGAACATTTATTAAACTAGTGATTCTAGTAAACCCTCTATGCAGAGCATAGGGGGTTATTTTTTTACAGAAGTTCGCCAATCGGCGTGTTTTCTTTATTCCATATAAAACTTAAATCACACTATTGAAATCGATACCAATATAATTTACAATGATTATAGAGAGAAATTAATATAGCGATTATAGATTTATTTACAGAAAACAGAAAATATTACACGAAATTAATGAAAACGATTCCATGTATATGTATACATAAAATATCACATGGATTGTTTTTTAACTTAGGAGGTGTTACAAAACATAAATGAGATTTTATGATCAAAACTGAAAATTATTTTATTAAAAGAGGTGTATACATGTGTAATCAAAGAAATAAAAAAAGGCGTTCAGTTTCCATGTTGTTTCTTGCATTTATCTTAACATTTACTAGTGTAAGTATGAGTACATCTTTTGGAAGTGGGGAATCCGTAGAAGTATGGGTAACAACTGCAGATCAACAAAGATTGCTCGAGCAAGACAGTGACCTTCATTTTTCATCAGATTTGAGTGCCGCTGATATCCATGTAGATGAAAATATAGAGTATCAAGAAATGGATGGATTTGGAGCAGCCGTCTCTGGTTCTTCAGCGTATTTACTTCATGAAAAACTAGATTCAACTCAAAGAGAAGAGATATTAAATGACTTGTTTGGAGAAGATGGCATTGGTTTAAGTTTTGTAAGACAAACGATGGGTGCATCGGATTTTAATCGATCAAGTTATACTTATAATGATTTACCTGAAGGAGAGACAGATCCAAATTTAGCTCAATTTTCATTAGAAAAAGACAGAGAAAATATCATTCCAATTTTGCAAGAAATTCAATCTGTGAATCCAGAGCTGAAAGTATTGGGAACACCTTGGAGTGCCCCAGCCTGGATGAAGGAGAGTGGAACTCTTAATGGTGGCTCTTTAAGCCCAGATCACTATCAAGCTTATGCAGATTATTTCGTGAAATATATCAAAGCATATGAAAACGAAGGATTACCGATTTATGCAATTACCGTTCAAAATGAACCACATCATGAAACAAATAGTTACCCTAGTATGTACATGTCAGCGGAGCAGCAAACAGAGTTTGTTAAAAACTATTTAGGACCAACTTTTGAATCTACATCCATTGAGACAGACATTATTGCATGGGATCATAACTGGAATGAGTTTGAATATCCGATTAATGTATTAAATGACGAAGAGGTTAGATCCTATATAGCTGGAAGTGCTTTTCATTGTTATGCAGGAACACCAGAGGCACAAACAGCAGTTCATAATGCATTTCCAGAGAAAGGAATTTGGTTTACAGAATGTTCAGGTGGTGAATGGGCTACTGAATTTGGTGGTAATTTAAAATGGAACATGGAAAACATCGTGATCGGTGCGACTCGAAACTGGGCTAAGTCCGTATTATTATGGAATTTAGCATTAGATGAAAATTTCGGTCCTACTAACGGTGGATGCTCCGATTGTCGTGGTGTGATAACCGTTGATTCAGAATCAGGGGAAGTCGTTAAAAATGTAGAGTATTACGTATTGGGTCATATCAGTAAGTTTGTAAAACCAGGTGCAAAAAGAATTGAATCCAATGCAAATAGTGATTTACAAAATGTTGCTTTCAAAAATCCAGACGGATCAAAAGCTTTACTTGCGATGAACAACACGGATGAAGAAAGAGATTTTAAAGTAAGATGGGGAGAGCAATCGTTTATTTATACCCTTCCAGCTGGTGCAGTGGCTACATTTGTGTGGTCAGGTGAGCAAGTTGGAGATAGTGGTAATTTTGAGATCAATCCATTTAATCAAATTGAAGCAGAGAATTTTAATGATATGAGTGGAGTCCAAACGGAATCAGCCAATGATGCAGGTGGCGGATTAGTAGTTGGTCATACGGATGATGGTGACTATTTAGTATTTCATAACGTTAATTTTGAAAGTGGCGCAGAAAGTGTTGATATTAGAGTAGCGACGGAAGCTGAAGGTGGTAAAATCGAATTTAGATTAGGAAGTGCAACGGGTGAGTTAATAAGCACAGTAGAGGTTCCAAATACGGGTGGATGGCAATCTTGGATCACAAATACAGCTACAGTATCAAATGTAGAAGGTGTACATGATCTTTATGTTGTCTTTAAAAATGAGAATGGCGGTATCGGTAACTTCAACTGGTTTAAGTTTAATGAAACAACCCCAATAGAAACTGAATTAAGTGCTTTTGATAGAATCGAAGCAGAAAACTATGATGATGTATATGGCATTCAAACCGAATCTGCGAACGATGCAGGTGGTGGATTAAATATAGGTCACACAGATGATGGAGATTATATTGGCTTTGAAAATGTCAATTTTGAAAATGGTGCTGAAAATGTAGAGGCAAGGGTAGCTACAGATTCAGATGGCGGAACGTTTGAGTTTAGATTAGATAGTACAGATGGTGAGTTAATCAGCTCACTTGAAGTAACAAAAACAGGTGGATGGCAGTCATGGATAACAAAATCAGCGGATGTTTCAAATGTAGAAGGCATTCATGATTTATATATTGTCTTCAAAAGTAATACAGGTGGCATTGGTAACTTCAACTGGTTTAACTTTAATGAAACAATACCTGAGGAAACTGAATGGAGTGCTTTTGAAAGAATCGAGGTAGAAAACTATCATACACAATACGGTGTTCAAACCGAAAATTCTAGTGATGAAGGCGGTGGTCTTAACGTAGGTCATACCGATAATGGTGACTATATAGGGTTTAAAAATGTGAATTTTGAAAATGGAGCCGTTGGTGTGGATGTAAGAGCGGCAACAGATTCAGAAGGTGGGTCGCTTGAATTAAGATTAGACAGCTCAACAGGTGCTTTAATTGGCACAGTAGATATTACGAATACAGGCGGATGGCAATCATGGGTAACTGAAACCGCAGAAGTTTCAAACGTAACAGGCGTTCATGATTTGTATGTTGTGTTCCAAAATGGATCTGGCGGCATTGGGAATATCAATTGGATTAAGTTCTTTGATACTACTGAAGTACTAAAAAAAGAAATTGAACAATTAAGAGCTGAAAACAAAACAGCATTTGAAATAGCAGCAGAAATCATCAACTATGTGAAATCAGGTGAAGTGAGTCCAAGGGAGGTAAATACGTTATTACAAGATGTATTTTTAGCTGGAGTTACGGGTCATGAGACGGAAATTCATATAGTTAACATAGCTGATCATATTGAAAGAGACTTAAATCGTATGGTAAATGACTTAAACAAAGAAAACAAAAAAAGCTTTGATCAAGATCACTATGTTAAATTAGTGGAAAAAGAGTTACAGAAATTATTGAAAAAAAGTTAATCAGATAGAAATAATCATATTTTAATATTATAAAATACACCTAGAGCAGCTCAAAAAGATTGAGTTGCTCTTTATTTTTAAGAAATTGAATTTCAAATCATTAAATGAAAACGATTCCAATAAAATAGCATAAATTACTAGGGACAACATATGTTATATAGAAATCGATTTCACTTAAATCATTATTTTAATGGGAGAGATGTAAAAATGAATTCAATGAAAAAAATCTTGGTATCGTTACTGGTGTTTTCTTTAATATTTCCTTTAACTAGTATGAATATGGTTTATGCGGTTGGTGAGAATGTGGAGGTTTGGGTAACAACTCCAGATCAACAAAAATTGCTTCAGAAAGAAAACGATGTTCAATTTTCGTCAGATTCAGGCTCAGCGGGAATAACGATCAATGTGGATGAAACGATAGAATATCAAGAAATCGATGGTTTTGGTGCTTCCGTAACAGGTTCATCTGCCTATCTTATAAACCAGAAATTGAATCCCTCTCAACGAGATCAAATTTTAAATGACTTATTTGGAGATAGTGGGATCGGACTTAGTTTTTTACGTCAGCCTATCGGTGCATCTGATTTTAATTTATTCAGCTATTCTTACAATGACATGCCTTCTGGACAAACTGACCCAAGTTTATCTAATTTTTCCATTCAACAAGATGAAGTTAATATTATTCCTATCTTGCAACAAATTACAGATATCAATACAAACCTCAAAATCTTAGGTACTCCATGGAGTCCGCCTGGATGGATGAAAAATGGAGACTCCTTACATGGAGGTACCTTAAAACCTGAACACTATCAGGCTCTTGCAGATTATTTTGTGAAATTCATCCAAGCTTATGAAGATAAAGGTCTTCCTATTTACGCCATTACAGTTCAAAATGAACCCTATCATAATACAACAAGTTATCCTAGTATGTACATGGAACCTCTTGAGCAAAGAAACTTTATAAAGAATAATTTAGGCCCTACCTTCCAAAATCAAAACGTTAACACTAAAATTGTTGGTTTCGACCACAACTGGAAATATATTGATTACCCATTAGAATTATTAAATGATCCTTCCGCTAAACAATACATGGCAGGAACTGCTTTCCATTGTTATGAGGACCCTACGGATCCAGGGTTGCAATCTGTGGTCCATAATGCTCATCCTGATAAAGGGATTTGGTTTACAGAGTGTACAGGTGGAACATGGGCTGAAGACTTTGGTGGTAACTTACAATGGGAATTATCTAATTTATTCATAGGCACGACACGTAATTGGGCAAAATCAGTTACTTTATGGAATTTAGCTTTAGACCAAAACAATGGTCCAATAAATGGTGGATGTGGTACTTGTCGTGGTGTAATTACAATCAATGATCAATCAGGAGCAATCACAAAAAATGTAGAGTATTATGTGTTGGGTCATTTTAGTAAATTCGTAAAACCAGGTGCAAAAAGAATTGAATCAAATAATACAGAGATACAAAATGTTGCTTTTAAAAACACAGATGGCTCAAAAGTATTAATCGCCCTAAATACTGCATCAGATCAACGAACATTTAAAGTGAATTGGGGCTCACAATCGTTTAATTATACTCTTCCTGGAGGAGCTGTAGCTACATTTAAGTGGGCAGGAGATCAAGATGGAGGTACAATACCTCCAGATGATGATCCTATCGATCCGTATGTACAAAACGAGGCCGAAAATTTTAATTCAATGAGCGGCATTCAAACGGAATCAACAAGTGATACAGGTGGAGGATTAAATGTAGGTTGGACAGATGATGGAGATTATATTTCCTTTAACGATGTAGAATTTGGGGACGGAGACGGAGCCACAGGCATTGAAGCTAGAGTAGCTAGCGAATCAGATGGTGGTACTCTTGAAATTAGGCTAGATAGTACAGATGGAACATTAGTTGGCTCTGTGGATATTAATAATACGGGTGGCTGGCAATCATGGGTTACGAATACGACTTCTATCTCTAATGCAACAGGAACACATGATGTATACTTTGTATTCACAGGTGGATCGGGTGAGGGAATTGGTAACTTGAATTGGTTTAAGTTTACGAAAGACGTTATTATTCCACCAGATCCAATATTAATTGATGCTTTTTCTCAAATTGAAGCGGAAAATTATACATCCATGAGTGGTGTCCAAACAGAATCGACAAGTGATACGGGTGGTGGACTCAATGTAGGTTGGACAGATGATGGAGATTATATTGCTTTTCATCATGTTGATTTCGGTACGGGAGATGGTGCTGCAGCAATAGAAGCAAGAGTAGCTACACAATCAGTTGGTGGTAGCATTAAAATAAGATTAGATAGTATATCTGGCACTTTAATAGGTAATGTAGATATTAACAATACGGGTGGCTGGCAATCATGGATAACAAATACCGCCTCTATCTCTAATACCACAGGCATTCATGATGTATACTTTGTGTTTACAGGTGCATCGGGTGATGGGATTGGTAATTTGAATTGGTTTACATTTACGGATTCCGATACATCGCCTCCCACAAATATAAAAATTGAAGCAGAAAATTATGCATCGATGAGCGGAATACAAACAGAATCCACAAGTGATTCAGGTGGAGGGTTCAATGTAGGTTGGACGGATGACGGAGATTATATTTCCTTTTCAAATGTTGATTTTAATGCTGGAAAATCTAGTGTGAATGTGAGAGTAGCTACAGAATCTGAAGGTGGGACCATTGAGTTAAGATTAGACAGTCTTACGGGTTCTTTGATCGGAACAGTGGCTATCTCTAATACGGGTGGCTGGCAATCGTGGGTAACAAATACAGCATCTATTTCCAATACGACGGGTACACATGATTTATTTCTAGTGTTTAAAGGGGGTTCAGATATTGGGAATATGAATTGGTTAGAACTTATAGAGTAAAGAAAAATGAAATTATAAAATATTTTAAAATTAGATTAGAAATCTTATATAATCAAAATTTTAATGGGGGATATATTATCTCCCATTTTTTTTGTTTATTCAACAAAAAGTACACATTTTTTATAGATATGTTAAAATAAATGTGACAATAAAACGTAGAAATCGATCATAACGTCTAAAATGTTTTAGAGAGTCTCAATGGGAAGAGGTAGATTTCAATGACGAACAAAATAAAAGATGTATCCGCGAAAGCAGGTGTGTCTCCCACAACGGTTTCTAGAGTGCTAAATAATAGTAAATTAGTAAATGAAAAAACAAAAAGAAAAGTATTAAAAGTAATTGAAGAAATGGGATACATTCCAAATGCCTCTGCTAAAAACCTGCGTTCCAAAAAAACGATGACGATTGGTGTTATTGTCACAGACATTTTGGTTTCATATAATGCGGATATTATTAAAGGCATTGAAAATATGGCGAATTCCCTTAACTATAAAATTATTATTTGTGATGCACAAGATCAAAAAGAAAAAGAAATAGATTACTTAAATTTATTATATAATCGTACCATTGATGGGATGATCCTAGTGACATCTACATTATCAGATCAAGAGATCAGTAAAATCGCAGAACAAGGTTATAACATCGGTGTGATCGGAAGAAATATTGAACATGATCTAGTATCTTGTGTATATAACGATAATATTAAAGCAGTACAAGAAGTGATAGATCATTTAGTACAGAATGGTCATAAAGAGATTGTGTTTATAAGTGGTTTGAAGGATGCAGTGGATAGTCATGAACGTTTAGAAGGCTATATGAATGCTTTAAAAAGAAATGAGCTTCCTTTTGATCCTGAGCTTGTTGATAATGGAGATTTCTCTGAAAATGGGGGATATGAGGCCATAAAGAGAATCATACAAAGAGATAAGAAGTTTACAGCTGTTTTCGCAGCAAATGATGAAATGGCATTAGGGGTTTATAATGCTTTTAAAGAACTAAATATTAAAATTCCAGAGCAGGTTGCAGTAGTTGGAGTCGATAACATTAGAGTATGTAGTTATGTGAGTCCCAAATTAAGTACGGTTGCTCAGCCAAAGTATTCTATGGGAGCATTGATGACTGAAAAACTCATAGATCAAATGAACGAAAATAAATATACCTCTTCAAGAACTTTTAAAGTTTCTTCTACTTTGTTGGTTCGAGAATCTTCTGAATATAAAATATAGATACTAATAGCATTATTATTAACATATATGAAGGAAAATGGATTAATCATCAAAATGGTTAATCCATTTTTCTTTTGTTGTTTTTTATTGATTTAAAGTCATTTCTTCCTTTTTTTAATATATATGAAACTTTTTATAGAAAAGTGGGTCTAATAATACTGTGGGACAAGTGAAACCATAAAATTAGAAAGTACAACTGAGAGGATGAAATGAAAATGTTAAAGAAATCGGTAGCTATGTTTTTAGTTGTTGCGTTGTTCGTTATTTCTGCTCCTGTAAGCACAAATGCAGCTTCACCAACTACAAAACAAATTATTTTATATTTAGATGAAACAGATGCCTTTGTAAACCTTGAAACTGTAAAAATAGATACAGCTCCTGTGGCTGTACGTGGAAGAACATTTTTACCTGCTAAATTTTTAGGAGAAGCTTTGGGGTTTAATGTTCAGTGGATTGCTGAGAGTAGAACGATCATTTTGGAACCGTCTGACTCTTATATTGAGATTAATTTAGAAAAAATGACCATTACAGAGAACGGTACAAAGATTCCTTTTGATGATAAAGTCTTTATTGATAATGGGAACTCATTAATACATATGGGCTGGATTCTTGATACGTTGGGTGCAAATTATCAATATGATAGTATGAATAGGAAAATTGAAATAAATTATTCAAACCTACCTTATACGTTTACGGATGGCAATCACGCCAAACCTGTAGCTAGATTTACATCAGCAAAATCTCATTATCGAATTGGTGAACCAATCAAATTAGTCGATTTAAGTTATGACCCAGATGGAGAAAACTTGGCAAGAAGTTGGACGGGGAAAGAAGAAGCCTATTTTACAGCTGGAACGTACCCTGTTACTTTAACAGTTACAGATGGTAGTGGGATTGTAAGTGAACCTTATACAAAATATATTACGATTGTAGAAGATGTATATTTGACGAGACAGCACTACCCATTATATTTTCAAGAAGAAGGAACCTCTTTTCAAACGAATTTGAGTTTACTGACATTAGACCAGATTCCGCATGAAATGGAATATGATTTTGAAAGAAAACTGCTGATAAGTGATAGTCCAGAGATGATTAAAGAACCGGGGATTTTATATCAAGATACGATCAATGGGAAAGGTCGTTTATATGCAAACCATTTAAATGTGATGGATAAAAATGTAACTTTTGCTATACTAGCAACGAATGATACTGATGAGGACATTACAATTACAACGACGAACAGTGGTGAAGTGAAGCCAACTCCTCTAGTTAATTTGATGGGACATATTGCTTCTGTTGACTTTTTGTTAGATGAAGCTCCTGATTCACAAGCAAACGTGAAACCAAATGAAACTATTTTTTATAAAATTTATCCTGATTTTCTGCCTCAATATGGTGTGAATACATTTTACGATGTTCAAACGGATGGAGAATTAACTTTTTCATTTGTTGCCATGAATGATGCAGATATAGAAGACTTTGAAAAAGGAGTTTACGAGCCTCTTGAAGGTGATGGGCATGTTCGTGGTACCTTTCCATCCTCTGATATTTATATAGAAGCAAATGAAAGTGGAATGCCTTTCACACAACCGTACCGACTATCCATTGGTGATCAGACGATTTTTTCTTCTATTCAAGGTGTTGATGTATTTGACAATGATAGTGTGGCATTAAATAAAGGACATTATGGCATGGTATATCATATATCCATTGATAATCCTGGAGAAGTTGTCATGTTATTACGTCCAAGAGCGGGCGTTTTTAAGGGTCCTGTGAAAATAAACGGAGAATTAATTATGGCACCGATTTCTGGAACACTTACACATTTAAGTGGAGTTCATGTACTTAAAAGAACTACAGGGGATGAGAAAACGTTAGAAATTGAGTTTACGCCTCCTGCAGGTTCCGCGTTCCCAATAGATCTTATCTTTTATCCTTTAGATCAATTAAAATAATAGGAATGCACTAAATGATGTTGATATAATCAAATGAAAAAGGAGGGGATTATCCCCTCCTTTTTATCTTTACATATTCTTTTTTATATTTAAGCTAATAGCTCATTTAATTTTTCCTGGAAAGCAGGAACACCAACACGATGAACATATTGATGAAATGTTTCTTCATCAGAACGATTATCGTTATAGAATCCAATAAGTTGTTCTAATACAGGGGCAACATCGTCCCCTTTAACTCTTCCTTTTAATTTATGGTTAAACTCACCATTACCTTCAAGTGTTCCACCTACGGCAATGTCAAACGCATCAACCATACCTTCAGGTGTTTTTACAAGTGAACCTTGAAGACCGATATCTGCAATGTGTTTCTGACCACAAGAGTTAGGGCATCCGATAAAGTGAATGCGAACAGGTTCTTCCATGTTGATGTGATCATCTAAATATTCAGCTACATCCACCGCTCTTTTTTTCGTTTCTACAATAGCCAGATTACAAAATTCATTTCCAGTACAAGAAACGGTACGGCTCATAAAACGTTTTGGATTTGGTGTAAGTCTTTCTAAAACTTTTTCTTGCAATAATCCCTCAACTTTTTCATTTTTCACACCAGTGATAATCAAGTTTTGTGCCATAGTTGAGCGAAGTGTTCCATCCCCATACTTATCTGCTAAACGAGCTAGCTCTGTGAACTCTTGTGCATCTAATCTTCCTACAGGCAAGTTTAAACCTATGAAGCTATAACCTTCCTGTTTTTGAGGATGAACGCCGTCAAAATACGCTGCATTCCAAGCTTTCGTTTTATCTTCGCCTCTTGTTGGGAGTTCACCATACTGCTTTACTAGTTCTTCACGGAATTTTTCTACGCCCCAATCAGCTATTAAAAATTTAATTCTGGATTGATGACGTTTTGCACGGAAACCATGTTCACGATAAATAATGGTGATCGCTTCTGAAACCTTTAACACTTCTTCAGGACGTACAAAAATATCTAGTTGTTGTGCTAAGAAAGGTTTTGCAGACAATCCTCCACCTACCCATACATGGAAACCAATAATTTCTTTTCCGTCAATCACTTTTGTTGCAGGTGTAAAGGCCAAGCAATTAATTTGTGCATGTGCTGTATTGTAAATATTGGATGAGATGGACATTTTATATTTTCGAGGTAAGTTTGAAAAATCTCTATTCATTAAGAAAAAGTCATTAACCTCATTGACAATATCTGTTGTGTCAATTAATTCATTAGGATCAATCCCAGCTAAAGGATTACCTACAATCGTTCTAGGGCAATCTCCACATGCTTCGAATGAATATAAACCAACATCTTCTAAACGTTTAAAGATATCTGGTAATTCTTCAACCTTTAACCAGTGAAATTGGATCGCTTGTCGAGTTGTAACATCTACTAAATCTCTCCCATAATCATGAGCAATGCTTGCTAAGGCTCTAACTTGGTCAGAAGTCATAATCCCGGAGTTGATTCTAACCCGCATCATGAAATGTCCGTCCTTTGGTTTTTGCTCATATACCCCTGCCCATTTAAATCGTAGCAATTCATCCTCTGGAATCGATTCATAACCTTCATTTGCATATTTCTCAATAATCGTTCTAATAATATCTAAACCATCTTTTTCTAACTTCATTAATTCTGTTTTATTTAGTTTAGATGGATCATCAGCCCACTTAGCTTCATAAGCCATACTTTTTTCCTCCTATACTGTATAATTCCGATAAATTTAGTATGAATATTCTATTTTGATAGTAACATATTAGAGAATAATCGTAAATCACAAAAGAAATAATTAATTATAAATAATAATTATAAGTAATATAGGGAAAAATTATATAGAGTTCCAATTCATAATTTTTAGTTTTCAAAACCGAGAAGAACAACCTCATAAAGTTATGTTTTTCATTCGTTCACATAATCGTGACAAAGTTGTTAACTTTTTATATAATGTCTTGTATACAGAATGGAACAAAAGTATTATATAATTAATGTGTTATGCGTAAAAGGGGGTACCTTGATGTTTCTTGCAGAAGAAGCTGTTGAAAAAGTAGGTCAATTCTCTTATTTTGACCTTATTATGATTTTATTCTCAGTTGTAATCGCAATTGGTTTTGTACGATTAGTATTAGCTAGAGAAAAAAATTTATTTGCAATTGGATTTGCACTTGTTTGTTTAGGCGTATTTGTTTTTATGGATGTATTGATTGTACTAGCTTGGACTGGTTATTTGTAAGCTTTAATCAATTAAAATTGAAAATACATAAAAAACACCCTTTTAAAGGGTGTTTTTTTGTTTAGTTCTATTCTCATTTTTGAGTTTGCACTTCAACAACCTTCGAATTTATTGTAGAAGTTAAGTTCTTTTTAAAATATTGTTTCCCAATCCATGCCGTTATGAATGAAGTAACAATAATAGCACTTAATATACTTAGTGAGGAGAAGGTTCCTGTTACAGGAATCATCACAGTAAAACTTCCGATTAAAGTAATTCGTATAGCAAGACCAATCGATCGGAATAAACTTTCAACACGCCCTATTTTATCGTTTGGTATCATTTCCATCATTAAAGTGTTTCGCGCTACCCTTGTACCCGCATTCGCTAAACCAAAAAATAGCGATACAACTACAAATAAAATGGTGATCGGGAAAAGAGTAGTAAATATCATGGATACCATAAATATAAATATTCCAATAAGCACGATTTTTACATTCCCAAATTTTTGTATAAGAAAAGGTACAGTCATTCCAGCTAGAAGTGCTCCAACCCCATATAACATTTCATGAGCACCATATACATTACCCCCTGCTTGTAAGGTAGACTCAATATAAATAGGGAACACATAATTTGTAATCATAACGATAACAAATGGGATGAACGCAGAAATTAGAAATAAAAATAATAACGGACGTTCTTTTAAGAATTCATATCCTTCCTGCATTTTCTCCCAGAAGGAAGCCTCCGTATTGGAGTGAGAAGATTGATTCTTTTTCAAGTAAGGGATTGTGTACAAGATGATAAATGCAATAGCATACGTGCTTGCATCTATGACTAAAATCCAATGAAGATCAATCACTTCAATTAATAGGGTAGCAACACCTCCAGCAACAACACTAGATAGTTGCCCTTGTATTTCCATGATTCCGTTTAAGCTTTTGTATTGGCTTCGTTCAAAGATTTCTTGGTTCATAGCAAACATTGTGGGATAGAACAAAGAATAATACAACATACCGCTGGCAAACAATACAACGAGTTGCCAAGTAGCATAACCTCCATTTACAAATCCGATGAAAGCAAATAAACCGATAATTATAAAACCTATCATTTCAGACCACAATAGCAATTTTTTGCGAGAATGTTGATCAATAAGATTCCCTATGATCGGAGCGATGAGGAATAACATAATGGTCAATATCAGTGAAACAAGTCCGAAGGTACTAGCCCCATTTTCTCCAGTAACAATCATCCACGGGATCGCAATCATAGTAATACCTGATCCAATGGATGAGAAAATATTCGCAGTTAAAATTTTAATGAAACGTTGATCTTGAATAATCAAACTCATTGCCTAGTACTTCGTTGTACACTATGTTGCATATATATTTGCAGTTCTTTCATCACATCATCCACTTGATTCATACCTTGTGCTGTTAATTGTTTGTTTTCCATATCAAATCGATCTGGATCTAAAACTAATTGTTTAGGAATAACATTTGCATATATCCCCCTTGCTACAGTACGCATATTACTTAATGCATTAATTCCGCCTTTTCCTCCACCACCAACTGCAATGAGTGCGACTGGTTTATGTTCGAATTGTGCACTGCTCAAGAAATCAATAGCGTTTTTTAATGCACCACTCATACCACTATGATACTCAGGGGATGTTAGTACGACACCATCTGCGTCATAAGCTAATTGTTTTAATTGTTTTACAGAATTAATTTCATCCTGATCTTCTTCACCATTATACATGGGTATACTACCATCACTTAAATCTATCAAATCCGCATTGTATTTTTGAGAAATGTACTTCCCTATCACGCCTGTTCTACCAAATGTTCTAGGGGTTCCATTAATGACTAATATTTTCATGTTTATATTCTCTCCTTAATTTAACTTAAATATAATTTTATTAATAACGAAATCTCGAAAGGATCCCGTTGCATTAACTATTATAAATTATAAATCATTCCTTATATTTTAACCTCATAAAAATGGTTTATATTATTCTACGACTTTAGTTGTAGCAGATTGTAGGTTATTGGGGCTCCGGGCCCCGCAAAAGTAATAGGTCGAATAAGACCAGCCACGTCCATGTGGCCAAATTCGACACCAGTTCATCCACGAACTGGGGAATTCATCACTTTTGTGGGTTATTAAAGTTTGTGTTTTACCGCAAATAGAGCAGCCTGTGTTCGATCAGCTAAATGAAGTTTTGACAAAATGTTGGATACATGAGTTTTGACTGTTTTTTCTGTGATATTTAAACTGTCAGCAATTTCTTTATTGCTTTTTCCGTTCGTAATTTCAGATAAAACTTCTCTCTCACGTTTAGTTAACTGCTCAACTAAGTTATTCTCTTGTTTTTGATCCGTCATATGTGACATCATGTGAGACATCGCTTTAGGATGGACATGGTTTTGTCCAAGATGAACATTGCGAATCGTTTTTACAAGTTCGTCTGGCTCCACGTCTTTTAATTGATAACCAGTTGCACCAGATTTAATAGCTGGAATGACATGGTCTTGGTCTGAAAAACTAGTTAAAATAATGATTTTCATATGTGGATTTTGTTCTTTAATGACCTTAGTCGCTTCGATACCGTTCATAACGGGCATCATGACATCCATTAAAATAATATCGGGCTGCAATTCATTTGCCAGTTCGACAGCTTCTTTCCCATTTTCGGCTTCTCCCAAAATTTCGATATCTTCTTGTGTGCGTAGAAAGAAATATAAGCCTCTTCTTACAACTTTATGATCATCAGCAATTAATACTTTAATACCCAATGTTGTTCCCCAACCTTTCGTTTTATTTCTTCATTTTACTGAATGTGTATCGATATAGGTTTTTGTCATAGGTAGACTCACTTTTAGCAGTGTTCCTTTTCCTGAAACACTTTGAATGATCACTGTTCCACCAAATAATTCAGCTCTTTCACGCATGCTTTTTAAACCAAGAGATGGACTGTGCTGTTCGGTGTTTAAACTAAATCCGATACCTTCATCACGAATATTCATCTCAACGTTCTTTTTATCACGATTAAATTCAATCCATACCTCAGTTGTTTCAGCATGTTTTTTAATATTGTTCAACGCTTCTTGACCGATTCGCCATAAACATTCTTCCATTATACTAGGAAGCTCTCCTACACCATGAACATCAGCAGATACATTTAAATCTAATACTTTCCCATATGCTACTAGGGCGCAAACAATCCCTTCCTCTAAATTTTGAGGACGTAGTTGCCAAATTAATGCGCGCATTTCCTTTAATGCATCTTGGGAAAGATCCTGCATGTAATTCAACATTTCATGAATGTCTTGATCCTCTGTCATTTCTTTTGTTCCTCTAACCGTAAGCACTAATGAAAATAGAAGTTGATTGACCGAATCATGTAAGTCTCTAGCTAGTCGATTACGTTCTTGAATTAAAGCAAGTTCGTGTGCTTTTTGGTTTAATCGTGCATGTTCAAATACGATGGCTAAATGTTGACCAAGCTGTTCAATAATATCTCGATCAATGTCATCTAAAGATGGATTCGAAATACTGATTTTTCCTGAAGTTTCTCCAAGTTTAAAAGGTTGAGTAATGGATATCATTTCTTCGCTGGAACCCATATTTTCCTCATGTTTTTTTTCATTACATTCAATATGGACGCGATGATACTGAAATTTAATTTGTATCAGTGAAGCAGAGTATTCTAATCTATAATTTTCATTACGGTCACCATGCAAGGCGGTAGTGACTTCACCTAACTTTTGGAACAGAGAGGCTCTCTTTTGATCTCGATTCATAAAGTTTAGACGTTTAATCGCAGTTCCGATTTGAATGGCTACCGATTCCAATAATGCTAGCTCTTCTTCATTAAATTCCAATTTGTTAGGTGATGCAACATTTAATAACCCAAATTTTTCGTTGCCTGCTTTTAAAGGAACCGTAGCATGATGAGTGACGTCTTCCGTATCTCCCCACTCATATTTAATTGCGTCATCAATTCTTTTACATTCTATAATATTGGCTGCCTTATCCAATCTCCCATCATGATAACGGTCAATACACCAACAACTACCTTCACACATGTGTTTTTTATCTTCGTGACATAAAGCAGGCGGAAGGTCATAATCTGTCACTAGTTTATAACTGCCATCTGTATCAATGAAATAAATCCAACCTGTTTTTAAGTCCATCAAACGAATAAGTTCTTTTAATACGGATTGCAACATCTTATCTAGATCCGTTACTTGGTTTATCGTTTGTAAAATGACCTTTAATGTGGTTAATTTTTGAATGTTTTTTTCATTTACCATTTCATTTCACTTCCCTACATATCAAAGTAAAACGTACTAATATTCTTAGTATAATAGAGTGCATGACATGAGTGCAAAAAGAATTTATGGGATAAATAAAAACAAAAAAATGTGGCAAGCTAATGTGGATGAATGAGGGAAAGGGGGAAAATCAGTGCATACTGGGTCCATTTCAACCAAAGAATTATCTTACATATGTGATTCTTTGAAAAATGAAGAATCAATCGTTAAACTTTGTGTACATGGAGCGGTAGAATGTCAAAATCCACAGTTGAAACAGTTTTTTAATCATATGTCACATGAACGTTTTCAGGATTTTGGTCAATTAATGAACGTATTAGATCATAACCAATATTCATAAATCACAAGAAAAGGAGGGCTATTAATGTATAATCAATCTACATCTAATATGGGGCAACAACAAATGGGACAACAACATGTTGCTTTACCAGATAAAGATATGGCAAATTTAGTTTTGTCAGAGCTAAAAAGAATGGCAAGAGAATATACGACTGCATGTCTGGAATCAGCAAATCCAATGGTTCATCAAAATTTTAATCAATTACTTCAAAAGACACTTGCAGATCAAGCACAGTTATTCCAAATTATGAGCCAACAAGGTATGTATAATGTGACTCCAGCACCCATGCAGGAAATTCAAAAAGAGCAGCAAAAATTTAATCAATGTGGTTATGAAACACAGCAGTTTATGCAGCAATATTTAGGTGGTGGTCAACCATCCTCTGGTATGATGGGCTCTGGAAATCAGTCTTATCAACAACCTACACATATGTCTATGAGCCCAAACACGTTAAACTATGGTGCAATGGGTACGATGCCACCAGGAGCTGCTTCTAGTACAGCAAACACATCAAGTGCAAATCAATCTGGAACACCTCAAATGAGGTCAGGCACACAAATGGGAACACAGATGAGTTCAAGTTCACAAACATCAGCTTCAACTCAGGACCACAATAAGAAATACTTAATTTAACCTTTGTATTTTAAAAATAAATCATGCTTTTTAAGCGCTCTGAATCTTCTTCATCTCAGGGTGCTTTTTTACGTATAAAATTCATATCTCGATCTTATTTTGACTTAAGGTGTATGTGTTTGACAGGGTAGAGTGTGTACTTTAGACTAAAATTTAGAGAAAAACAAAATCTTCACTTTTGGAGGTTCATTTTGATAGATACAATTAAAAATTGGAGCCACATCTTTAAACTAGATCCTGATAAAAAGATATCAGATGATCATTTGACAAAAATCTGTTGTTCTGGAACTGATGCAATCATGGTGGGGGGTTCAACAGGAATCACCTACGATAATACTTATGACCTGTTTTCTAGAATCCAACAGTATTCTATACCCTCTATATTAGAAGTTTCAAATCAAGATGCTATTGTTTTGGGTTTTGATCTTTATATGATTCCTATTGTTTTAAACGCAAATGAACCAGAGTGGATAATTGGAAACCATCAAAAAGCGATTAAAGCGTATGGGGATATCATTCCATGGGAGTATGTTTTACCAGAAGCCTATGTTTCTTTAAATCCAGACGCAACAGTCACAAAAGTGACAAATGCCACTACTGATTTAGATGAAGAGGATGTGCTCTCTTACGCAAGATGTGCAGAGCAATTATTTCATATGCCTATTTTTTATGCTGAATATAGCGGAGTATTTGGAAATATAGAGATGTTGAAAAAAGTGAAGAAGGTTTTAAACAAAACACAGCTTTTTTATGGTGGCGGAATAAATAATGTTCAAAAAGCTCAAATGGCAGCCAAAGTAGCGGATACGATCATTGTTGGAAATGTCATTTATCAGGATATAGAGTTAGCCATAGAAACTGTGAATATTAAAGAGGAAATGCCAAAGTAGTGCCTTCAAAAAACAAGAACGTGTATTCGCTTACATATGTTATAATATATAAATACAAATAAGAAGGTCCATTTGGACGTTAAATATCTAGTTAGGAAGGTCTGAATTTATAAATGAATGAAGCTTTTGATATTTTTAAATCGATAGATAGTTTAAATGAGCAGCAAAAAAAAGCAGTTGAAACAACTGAAGAACCATTATTAATTATGGCTGGTGCTGGAAGTGGTAAAACAAGAGTGCTTACCCACCGTATTGCATATTTAATTGCAACTACAAAAGTAGCTCCTTGGAACATCCTTGCTATTACATTTACAAATAAAGCGGCTAGAGAAATGAAAGAAAGGGTAGAGAGTTTGATAGGCCCTACAGCCAACGATATTTGGGTTTCCACTTTCCATTCCATGTGTGTAAGAATTTTACGTAAGGATATAGAAAAGATTGGTTTCACTTCTAATTTTACAATTTTAGATTCTACAGATCAGTTATCCGCAGTGAAAAATTGTATGAAAGAATTAAATATAGATAGTAAAAAATATGAACCTCGAGCGGTTTTATCTGCCATCAGTACGGCTAAAAATGAACTCATTTCACCTGAAAGATATGAGAGTACAATTGGAGATTACTATCAAGGTGTTATTTCAAATGTGTATACGTTATACCAAAAGAAATTAAAAAAGAACAACTCTCTGGACTTTGACGATTTAATTATGAAAACCATCGAGTTATTTCAAAAGGAACAGGAAGTATTAGAGTACTATCAATATAAATTTCAATATATTCATGTGGACGAATATCAGGATACAAACCGTGCACAATATTTGTTATGTCAAATGATTGCAGACCAACATCAAAGAATATGTGTCGTTGGAGATAGTGACCAATCCATTTATAGGTGGAGAGGCGCAGATATTACGAATATTTTAAACTTCGAAAAAGATTATCCAAAAGCAAAAGTCATATTATTAGAGCAGAATTATCGCTCAACAGCCAATATTTTAAATGCAGCGAATGAAGTGATTAATAACAATACAGGACGCAAACCTAAAAAACTTTGGACAGATCAAGGCGAAGGCGAAAAAATCCATCTATATAAAGCGGATTCTGAGCATGACGAAGGTTACTTTATTGCAAATGAAATTAAACAAAATCATGATAAAGGCATCAAATATAAAGATCATGCTATTTTGTATCGTACAAATGCCCAATCTCGTGTGATTGAGGAAATATTAATTAAATCGGATATTCAATATCAGATTATTGGCGGAATTAAATTCTATGATCGAAAAGAAATTAAAGACATCTTAGCTTATCTTCGTTTAATATCCAATCCCAATGATGATATTAGTTTTCAGAGAATCGTGAATGTACCTAAACGTGGTATCGGTGCGGCTTCACTGGACAAACTAGAAGCACAGGCAGCAAAGGAAGGGAAATCCATTTTTACGATGCTGGAAGATTTAAGTGCTGTGGAACTTAGTTCAAGAGCCAAAAATGCGTTACAACAGTTTAAAATACTAATTGATAACTTAACCTCCATGACAGATTACTTATCTGTAACTGAATTAACAGATAAGATGTTGGAGATGACTCAGTATAAAGAACCTTTTATACGTGAAAATACAATTGAATCTAAATCCAGATTGGAAAATATAGATGAGTTTCTTTCTGTAACGATGGAATTTGAGAAACGAAATGATGATGATTCGTTAGTTGCTTTTTTAACAGATTTAGCCTTGATTGCTGATATAGACACCTTAGATGAAAGTCCATCAGATAACGAAGATGTCTCTGCGGTCACTTTAATGACGATGCATAGTGCAAAAGGTTTGGAATTTCCTTATGTTTTTGTTGCCGGTATGGAGGAAGGTGTGTTTCCACATAGTCGCACTTTTGATGACGATGAGGAGCTAGAAGAGGAAAGACGTTTAGCTTATGTAGGGATTACTAGAGCGGAGAAACAACTGTTTTTAACTTGTGCAAAAATGAGAATGTTGTACGGTAGAACGAATGCAAATGCACCTTCAAGATTTTTGCAAGAAATACCTGAAGAGTTAATTGTAGATCAATCACCGGTAAGAGAATATAATTCATTTAATCAGCCTTCTTCTTATGGATCACAATCACAATATCGAACGAATTCATCATTCCAGAATTCAAGTTCAACTACATTTAAGCGTCAAAAACAGTCTTCACATGTCATTGCATCAGAAAAACCTGTTGGCAATTATAGTAATGGAGATAAAGTTTCACATAATAAGTGGGGTACAGGTACAGTGGTTGCTATCAAAGGAACTGGGGATGATACAGAGTTGCAAATCGCATTTCCTGCTCCTGTAGGTGTGAAAAGATTACTTGCTAAGTTTGCACCTATTACTAAGGTTTAGCATAGAAGATCTTTCTACAGAAAACTTATGTAAATATAGTTATAAAAAGAAATGAGGGAATTCAATGGCTGATCAATTAGAAACAATGAAAAAAATCATAGATGAAATTAATAAATATAACTATCACTACTATACATTAGATCAACCCCTAATAAGTGATCAGGAATATGACCGACTTTATGATCAGCTTGTTGCTTTAGAAAAAGAGTTAGGAGAAGTATATCCGTACTCCCCAACACAACGAGTGGGAGGAGAAATTTTAAAGGGCTTTAGTGAACACCGACATATCAATCGATTGTGGAGTTTAGATAAAGCACAAAGTCACGAGGATTTACAAGCATGGTATAAACGAGTGAAGAAACTTGTAAATGAATATAATACAAAAAATGCTGATCAAAAGCTCCCTGAACCTTCATTTGTTCTAGAATTAAAATTTGATGGGCTGACATTAAATCTAACTTATGACCAGGGAGAGTTAATTCAAGCCTCAACAAGAGGAAATGGTGTGATTGGTGAGAGCATACTTGCACAAGTAAAAACGATAAAATCCATTCCCTTACAAATTCCCTATAAAAGTGGACGGCTAGAAATCCAAGGCGAAGGATTAATGTACCTTTCAGTGTTGGAGAAATATAATGAAACGGCGGATGAACCTTTAAAAAATGCAAGAAATGCAGCAGCAGGTGCTTTAAGAAACTTAAATCCAAAGGTCACTGCAAAGCGTAACTTAGATGCGTTTATATATAATGTAGGTTATGCTGAAGAAATTCGGTTTGAGGACCACCGAGAGATGGTCAGTTTTCTAAAAGAAAACCAGTTTAAAGTGAACCCATACATTCATTTTATAGATCAGTTGGATGAAGTGATTAAAGAATTAGAAAATATTGATCAAATGAAATCCACACTTGACTATTTAATTGATGGTGCAGTTATTAAAATAGCGGATATGAAAACAAGAGAAGTGTTGGGATATACTGAGAAATTTCCTCGCTGGGCAATTGCATATAAATTTAAAGCTGAGGAAGCAACTACTATTCTAGAAGAAGTGATGTGGGAGGTTGGCCGAACAGGTAAAATTACTCCCGTTGCAAAAGTAAGTGCTGTAGATATTGGAGGAGTAACGGTCCAAAGGGCAACTCTAAACAATGAAGGCGATATAGAAAGAAAAGGATTGAAATATGCTCTGGGCTCAGAAGTATATATTCGAAGATCCAATGATGTCATTCCTGAAATTCTAGGCAAAGTGTCGGAAGAAAATGACGGTGATGAGATAACCATTCCTGATGTCTGTCCATCATGTGGAACAGAGCTAGTGAAAAAAGGAGCTCATTTATTTTGTGAGAATCAATTAGGCTGTAAACCGCAGTTAATTGGACGAATGAGACATTTTGCTTCAAGAGATGCAATGGACATTGATACATTAAGTATAAAAACAATCACTCAGTTATATGAGGAACGTGAAGTTCGGGACCCAGCAGATTTATATGATTTATCATTTGATGATTTAATTGATTTAGAACGATTTGGGGAAAAGAAAGCTAATAATTTATTAGAAGCGATTGAAGATAGTAAAACAAAAAATTTAACACATTTTTTATATGCTCTAGGGATTCCAAACACAGGAATTACTACGACTAAATTAATTGCTGAGCATTATAAAAGTTTAGAGAGTGTCATGAGTGCCACACAAGAACAGTTGATAGAGCTGCATGATGTAGGTGATATTGTGGCAGATAGTATTGTTTCGTTTTTTCAAAACCCAATTATTAAATCAAGTATTGAGCGAATGCTTGATGCAGGTGTAAATCCTGAATCAGAAGTGGAACAACCCGAAGAAATTAAAGATAATATTTTTAAAGATAAAACGGTTGTCATTACAGGAACATTACATGAGTTAGGGCGTAAAGAAGCGGCGGAGAAATTAGAGAAGTTTGGAGCTAAAGTCACGGGAAGTGTTTCTAAAAATACAGACTTTTTAATTGCTGGGGAGAAAGCGGGAAGTAAATTAAAAAAAGCTACCGATCTAGGCATTCAAATCTTAAATGAAATGGAGTTTTTGGCAGAGATAAAATAGGAACATGAATCCTAAATGTTGATAAACATGATGGTATCTTTCATCTCAAACGTATTGTTTTTTTATGGATACACATAATATCTTTAAAACATAGAAAATGGATAAGACTTATATAACACAAAGTGTAGAAAGAGGCATAGAAACTTATGACACAATCGAAATTGGAATCAAAAGTTCTGTCCTTACTTGAAGATAAAATTGAACTTATCAAATCGAAAAAAGGGGCGATTTATTTAGTCGGCCCTATTGAACTACCTGTTAATCTTTACGGGGAAACTGTCAATTTTAAATGGTATTGCTGGTTAAATTGTGAAGAAGTAACGGAAAACTACGAGAGAATCATTGAAAAATTATCCTCTGTTAATTTAGCTGAGCTACAGCAGTCAAGCGTTTTAGCATATGGTGATTTTTCATATGGAGATGATGCAATCATAAGGATGCATTCTATTTGTCATACAGGAGATATATTTGGTAGTAAACGATGTGACTGTGGATATCAATTGAAACAGTCTATGAAAATGATAGTAGATAATGGAACGGGTGCTTTATTTTATTTAGCTAACCATGAAGGAAGAGGAATTGGATTGTTTAGTAAAGCAATGGCTTATATACTTCAAGAAAATGGATATGACACGGTTGATGCAAATGAAAGTTTAGGTTTTGTTGATGATTCAAGAAATTATGATGATGCTATACAAGTGCTTAAAACATTAAGATCCAAACCAGTTACACTTATGACTAATAACCCGAAAAAGCTTAAAGCGTTGAAAAATGCTGGATTAAAAGTTTCAGATAGGAAGCCACTTTGGGGAGATGTTTCGGAGTTTAACGAGAACTATCTTGAGACAAAAATAAAACGTTCAGGTCATTTAGAAGAAGAAGAGACTTGTTCAAATAACTAGCGATGAATTTTATTTATGGAATTTTAACCGAATGCAGATCACTGCATTCGGTTTTCAGTTTGTATTTTAAGAAAGCATGGATTTCACTAAGTGTAGGGGAGAGGTATCAAAAAAAGAAAAATAGTTTAACATGTTTTTATGGGGAAAAAGCTCATCGGCTATTTCCTTATTGCTCTTTCCTTCCTTATGCAGTTCTATTATTTTTGCTTGGGATTCTTCCAAATAGTTGAGTTTTAATTGCAGTTTATGTTTGCCATCTTTCAATATCCCAGCATGACAGCAATAAACTGTAGAAAAGTCATATGTCAAAACATTCCTTAAAGAATCCATTAAGAGAGGCATATTTTCAAAGTTCCATATACTTTGTGGTTTACCTAATACATACAGATCTCCGCTAAATAACCTTCCGTTTTCCTCATCCAAAAGAACGATATGATCATCAGCATGCCCAGGGGTATGAATAACTTTATATTTATATTTGTTTGTTTCAAAGGTTGAATTAAGTTTTGACGCATTAAACCCCGCTCGTTTCCCCCAAAAATATCTTCGGTAATATGGCATCTTTCCATTTTTACTACATAGCTTCAGACCTGATTGGTGAGCATATATTGGAATTTGTTTATGTTTGGCGATCCAAGGAGCTAAACCAGTATGATCCTCATGATGATGAGTAATAATTACTTGATTTATATTGTTTTGTTTTAAAAAAGGAATAGTATCTTTTTTTCCTCTACGTGGACCTGTATCGACCAATAAACCATCTATTATGTAAAAATAGACGTTTACTTGAAAACCTATGGCGGGAACTACTGTTTTAGCACCTAAAACATCTTCATGATGTGAGAGTTGAAGCATACATATTCACTTTCCTTATTCATATTGTTTTTATACATACTTTTATTATATTGAATGAACTGTCAATTTAAAAGTTGTTTTTAGAAAAAATGACCAATAAAGTTTTTTAGTCTAATATAAAAACTCGAATTGGAATAAATTCTCATTGCATTAAAGAGATCATTCATGGTATATTATTTCTTGCCGCCATGAAGAGCAAACAATTTTGCGGTAAAAAACAAGAAAAAAATAACTTGCATTTAGATTAAACGTTTGTTAATATTATTTCTTGTCACGACAAAATCCTACAAAAGAATTTATGTGGAAATGTCGCGAAAATAAGTTCCTTGAAAACTGAACAAAATGAATCGATAATTACATTGAAAAGTAATGAGAATTATTTTTCAAACCCGGATATAACATGCAACAAAGAATGAGCCAAGCGCTCTAAATGGTTGTGGTCGTAAGATTGCAACTCTTTAATGGAGAGTTTGATCCTGGCTCAGGACGAACGCTGGCGGCGTGCCTAATACATGCAAGTCGAAC